>JACIWR010000320.1 GCA_014360845.1 Anaerolineae bacterium | reverse complement strand
GGGGGCTGGGAGAGGTCTCCGAGGCCAGGGCACAGCAGCAACTCGCCCCCAAAGTGAAATACACCCAGGGCATACCATCATTTGCTAGAATCGCACTTTTGTGATAGAATAACAACAGCGTGGTGAGCGTAGCCGAGTGGTCTAAGGCATCTGGTTGTGGCCCAGAAGAACGTGGGTTCGAATCCCACCGCTCACCCCAACCAACCCTCCCGTGAGGTTTCTCCTGACGGGAGGGTTTCATCCCGCGCCTGTAGCTCAATGGACAGAGCGGCTGACTTCGAATCAGTAGGCTGGGGGTTCGAGTCCCTCCAGGCGCGCCTTTTATTTCACCCCAATTTCCTCAATGCCTCTCGCATCCTCTCCAATGCCCGTTCAAGGTTCTCCAACGAGTTAGCGTACGAGAGACGCAGGTATCCTTCTCCGTGCCGTCCAAAAGCCGTGCCGGGCAATACCGCGACCCCTGCTTTCTCCAGCAAATACACCGCCATCTCTTCTGAAGTTTTGCCAAAGGATTTCACATTAGGGAAGGCGTAGAACGCACCCTGCGGCTTGTGGCAGGTGATGCCAGGTATGGCGTTCAGCCCCTCCACGATGACATCACGCCGCCGTCGGAACTGGGCGACCATCTTGTCTACCACGTCCTGTGGGCCGGTGAGAGCTGCCAGCCCCGCGTACTGGGTGAAGGTCGCCGTGCAGCTAACCGAATGGGTCAACAGTGGCCCCATGGCCTCAGCCACCTCGACGGGCATGACTCCGTACCCCAGCCGCCAACCGGTCATGGCGTAAGCCTTGCTGAAGCCATCCAGCAGCACGGTGCGCTCCAGCATGCCCGGCAGCGAGATGATGCTGACGTGCTCGCCATCGTACACCATCCGCGAGTAGATTTCGTCGCTCAGCACCCAGGCGTCGTGGGCGATAGCGGCCTCGGCGATGCGCTCCAGGTCCCGCCGAGGGATGACGCTGCCCGTGGGATTGGACGGTGAGTTGAGGATGATAAGCCGCGTCCGTTCCGAAAGAGCTGCCTCGAAAGCCGTCATGTCGAAGCTGAAGTCGTTTTCCTCCAGCAGCGGCACCGGGCGAGGCACTGCGCCCAGGAAATGCGTCACCGATTCATAGGTGGGGAAGCCGGGGTCGGGGTAGATGACCTCGTCGCCGGGCTCGACCAGGGCCAGCATGGGGAAGAAAATCCCCGGTTTGCCGCCCGGCACGATGACCACGTTCTCCGGACCGACCTCCACTCCCCTCGTGCGGCTGATTTCCGTGGCGACGGCGGCGCGCAATTCAGGGATGCCCGGCGGCGGGTTGTAGCGGGTCAGGCCGGTGGTGATGGCGCGAATGCCGGCCAGCGCCGCGCTGGGCACGGTGTCAAAATCGGGCTGGCCGATCTCCAGGTGGATTATCTCCCGTCCTTGCGCTTCCAGGGCCTGGGCGCGGGCCAGCATTTCGTAAGCCCCCTCGGCTTTAAGCCGGCTAACACGTGCTGCGAGTTTCAATTTTCTCTCCTTTGCTTCTGTTTGTCGTTTCAGTGAAAGTGGTGGGCATGTGGCTCCTGGGGCGGAACGTTCACTGATGGGCGGGTCCGCGAAGCGGTTATGCATTCATATTGTGATCAAGTCCTTGAGCTTCTCAAAGAGCTTGTCCCCAATGCCGGAGACGTTTTTGATTTCCTCGATGGATTGGAACGGGCCGTTGGTCTGGCGGTATTCGATGATCCGCTGCGCCAGGGCCGGTCCGATGCCGGGCAGGGTGTCAAGTTCTTCGGCTGTGGCGGTGTTGATGTTCACTTTACCGGCGGGTTGCACACTGCTGGCGGCGCTGGTCAACGAAGCGGGAGGCGAAGGCAGGGGAAGACTTTCCTCGCCGACTTTGGGGATGTAAATTTGCTGCTGGTCGTATACCTGCTGGGCCAGGTTGATGCGATTGAGATCGGCCTCAGCGGTGGCCCCGCCAGCGGCCACCACGGCGTCGCGGACAATGCTGCCGGCCTCCAGCAGGTAGACATCGGGATGGACAACCGCGCCGGTGACGTATACCCGCAACGGTGCCGGGGTGGGGGTGGACGTGGGCGCCGGGATAGTCGTCGCCGTGGGCGTGGTGATGACAATGGCCGGCGGGGAAGGTCTGCGCAGAAACAGAACCATCCCCCCACTGACGAGCAGGTTCACCAGGGTGATGAGGATGTAACCCCGATACCTTTGCAGCCAGTCGCTCATCTATCCTCCCCCTTAAGACGAAGCGACCATCTTTGTCCCCCACGCAGTCCATTATACCGCAAAGCGCTACACAATGCAAGGTGATGATGCGTGGTTTCCCGAGGAAACCCATTGCATTCAGGGACAAAGTGTGGTAGAGAAGCAATGGCGAGAGCAGAACGGTCAAGAGAATCGCAGGAAGAAGAACGGTATGACTACCACTGTAGCCCAGATGAGCAAGGATGAGCTCAGGGAGATGATCGAAGCACCAGTTGAGCGCAGGCTGCTGGAATTACTGGGCGATCCCGACGAGGAGAAGGAGGCATTCCACTTTTGAGGCACGCATAAGCGGAGCAAGCATTCTGAGCGGAGCCGCAGCGGCGTCGGAGAATGCTTGCGGAGCGGCTGGCACCCTTCGACCCTGCTCAGGATGCACCCTTCGACGCCGCTCAGGATGCACCCTTCGACGCCGCTCAGGATGCACCCTGAGCGGAGCAAGGGGTGTCGAAGGGTGCAATCCTTATTCGCCCCGAAACTGAAACGCACCCGGCAGAGAAAGCACACTTGCCGACGAGTGCGTCGCACCCCCAAGGGCGACTGTGATACTAAGCCGGCACAGGCTCCGCCTCTGGCGCTGCTGACGGACCTTCGTCGTTCGTCGCCGCTATCTCGCGCGCGCGGATTTCGCGGTAGGTCAGCGTCCACGCGCTGGACTGGAAGACCAGGTAGAGACCCTCGATGAACGAGACGGTGAGAATCATCGTGGTCATGAACAGCGGTAGGCCCACCACCAGGGGCGCGATCCAGGAGCGGAACACAGCGTAGGCCAGCAGGGCTGGCGGTCCGCCGATGAACAAGCTCAGAATTATGCACACGACACCTACCGGAAACATGAGAATGCTCCAGGCGATGCTGATTCCTGTCATCAGCAACCACATCAAGCCCACATCGGTCAGATGATGGCGCACGGTCAGGATACTCGCGCGTATGGCCTCTATGACCCCGTTCTCCTCCAACACACACTTCCGCCGGACGATCTCCATGACCATAGAGTAGGCTATACCGACGATGCTCAGGATGGCGACCACTATTAGTAGCAGAATGATGGCCACCAGCACACCGATAACAATCAGCACCACGTTGCCGGTGAAGGCCAGGGTAGCAGGCAGTAGTGCCGTTATCACCAGTGGCGGGGCGATGACCAGCCAGGCCAGGCTACCCAACAGTTCCGCCAGCAGAAGCCTCAGTCCCCGGCGGGACCAGAGGATGCGGAAACCACTGCGCACGCTGGTCTGCTCCGTCTCCTCGACTTCGTTCACCATGCCGATGAGCGCCGTGCGTGCCAAAGCCTGCAAAATCGTCAGCGCTATCACCAGCAGGACGACGAAGACGAAAATGGCCACGATGATGGCGAGGATGAGCGGTACCAGCCGGGCCGCCTCGGGCCATTGGGGGCCTCCGGGGTAAGGGCCGGGAGTGGGTGTAGGTCTCACCTCACCAACGGAACCGTTTCCGCCGCTGCTAAAACTGGGACCGCCTCCCCCACCCGAACCGAATCCCCTGCTACCCCCAAACAGGGCCAGGAAGAATCCGAACAGCCACAAAGCCCTGTAGCGGACGGTGATCCGAAAAGAACGTTTCAGAATCTTGACAAAATCCACTATTGGTTCCTCCTTCAAAGTACTTACTGGCGCCCTTGCCCCAGCAAGGGCAACGTGTGGGTTACGCTCGCATGCCGATAACTCAGCCGCCATTGGCGGCGGGAGAGGGGCGCAGGCTGCGCCACCACAAGGCCATCCAGGCGAGATACAACAGGGCAATAGCTCCTGTAGCGACAGCATAGATCAGAGCCGGGGTGATGACCGCGGTCACCACAGACGCGATGGGCGCAGCCGGCCCAATGGCGTACTTCAACAGCGAGGACAGCGGACCGGGCAGCACCGAGGGGAGCGGGATGGGCGGTCCGCCCCGGGGAGCAACTTTGGACAAGGCGACCACTGTATTCAGGCTCCGGGTCATCCACTCTGGCAACAGCCCCAGGGCATATACTCCCCAAAAGGTTACGGCGATGATCATCACTGCTTGGGCCAGCATCTTCGAGAATAACAGCCCCAGCGGCGGGAGAAATACCCACGGGCGATTCGAGGGGCGTGGCGCGCGCAGCGGTGCCGAGGGCCTGATCCGCCGGCGGGCCGGGAGGCGCGGCGAGAGTTTTTGCCAGAAATCTTCTTTGGCCCCGACCTCGACAGAATAGGCGCTCAGTAAGTTGGATAGGGCTTGCAACTCAGCCAGTCGCTCCCGACAGGCGGCACAGCTCTGCAGATGAACCTCCACTTCAGCGCGGCGCTCGTCCGATAGTTCCCCGTCATAATAGGCCGAGAGTAATTCAACGATTCTGTGATGCATGGGCTTCCTCCAACAGGGGGGCCAGAACGGCCCGCAAGCGATTCCGGGCATAATTCAGGCGGGACATCACCGTGCCCAGGGGGATGTTCAGCACCTCGGCGATTTCTTTGTAGGACAACCCCTCGTACTCCCGGAGGATGAGGGCGGCCCGGCTATGAGGTGGCAGGTGCATGATGGCCTGCCGGATGGCCTGGGCACGCTCCAGGCGCAACATAGCGCTCTCCGGATTGTCGCCCGCTGTGGTCAGCGGCACCTCGTCAATATCTACGGTAGGCTGCGCCCGCCGTGTGTAGTCTATAGCGGTGTTCATCACGATACGATACACCCAGCTCTTAAAGTTACCCACCTGAAAACGGGGGATGCTGTGCCAGATTTTGACGAAGGCATCCTGGGCAATATCCTCGGCCAGGTGGGGATCCCCACAGAAACGATAAGCGGTGCTCTGCACCATCTCTCGATAGCGACACACTAACTGACCAAAGGCTGCTTTGTCTCCCGCCTGGCTTCTGGAGATCAATTCTTCATCAGTCGGTGCAGCCAAGCTCATCCCAAGCGACACTTTCCCCTCCCATCTATAAAACGCACCCCTGTGCGTTTTATTCGGTCAGCTTCTGTCCCAGGGAGCTCCGCATTTAATCGGGGAGGTGCTTTTCCGGCCACAGA
>JACIWR010000032.1:7497-18285 GCA_014360845.1 Anaerolineae bacterium | reverse complement strand
CCAAGAAACGAACGGGAAAACAGTGGGGCTGATTTACCCACTGGATCTGGGCCCAAGGCGGGGCTATTTTCTCCTGAGAATTTTTTCAGGGCTTCAAAAGTGTAAGCCTATTTCCGCCAGAATGATGAACCATCCCGTAGTGCTAATCTCGTATGTGGGAGGTGTACGATGGAGGGGGTCATCACTCTAGTGCCTATCGGGACAGTAGCCGAGGACCTGTTATCCCACGTCGAAAGCGCTCTGCGCGAGATTTTTCAGCGCCGCGTGGAGGTGGCTGATCCGCTCCCTCATCCGGATTATGCCTACAACCAGCAGCGGCAACAGTATCTTGCCGGAGCGGTGTTGACCAGGCTGCGTAAATCCGGGGCCAAAGGGGAGCGTGTGTTGGGCATTGTGGACGAGGACCTGTACACCCCTGACTTGAATTTCGTATTCGGGCAGGCGGCCTTGGGAGGCCGGGAGGCGGTCATCGCGCTGCCTCGTCTGCGACAGAGCTTCTATGGTCTGCCGGAGGAGGATGAGCTTTTCCTGGAGCGCGCTGTCAAAGAAGCGGTGCACGAACTGGGGCACACTTATGGCCTGGGACATTGTCCCGATGCCCGATGCGTGATGCATTTTTCTAACAGCCTGCACGATACCGATTTCAAATCGCGCAATTTCTGTGCTGCCTGTCGCCGCTATCTTCCTCGTCTGGTCAGCAGCTAATGAGCCAACTTTCAACAAGCACTTCAACGGAGCTCCGGCTCACCCGCGCGGCCCTGAACCGCGACATCGTCCAACTGGCCGTCCCCGCCGTGCTGGAAAATCTGCTGGTGACTATGGTCTTCTTTGCCGATACCTTGCTCATCGGCTGGCTGAAGGACCCGACGTCACTGGCAGCGGTGGGACTATCCAGCACGTTCATGTGGATCGCCACCGGCTTGTTCCAGGCTATAGCGGTGGGAGCGACGGCCCTGGTGGCCCGGGCCTGGGGGGCGCGCCAGTTCGAGGAAGCCAGGAATATCGGGGCGCAGGCTATTCTGCTGGGGTTGGTCCTCGGCGGTGTGGTGATGGTGGTCATGTATCCTCTGGCCGATGACTTCTTGGTGCTCATGGGCGGTGAGCCCGAGGTGGTCAGCCAGGGGAGTTTGTATTTGCGCTTGATCCTTCTCACTTCGGTGTTCAGTTTCCCCCAGATGGTGGTCAGCGGGATCATGCGCGGTGCAGGCGACACTCGCCGTCCGATGCAGATCACGCTGCTGATGAATGTGTGGAACGTGTTCGCCGCCTATGCGCTGATTTTCGGCCCTGGACCGTTGCCGGCCTGGCGGTTGGCCGGTGCGGGCGTGGCCACCTCGTCGGCGCGGATGCTGAGCGGATGTCTGGCGCTGTTTTGTATTTTCAGCGGGCGCACGGTTATCCGTGTGCCGCTGCGTTATCTGCTGCACTGGGATTGGCGCACCGCCTGGCGTATTCTGCGCCTCAGTCTGCCCAATGTGGGGGAGACACTTATCGCCCGCACAGGGCATACTTTGTTTTATCGCATCATCTCCGCCCTGGGGACGGCCAGCCTGGCCGCGCATCAGATCGCGGTGCGTGTGGAATCGTTGTCCTTTATGCCGGGCTGGGGGTTGACTACTGCCGCCACCACGCTGGTGGGGCAAGCGCTGGGCGCGGGCAAAGAGGATTTAGCCGAGGAGAGCATCCGCCGCACACTGCGTTTTGCCCTGGGCATGATGGGCGCTATCGGGGTCGTGCTGGGGCTTTTCGGGCGGCAGTTGGTGGTCATCTTCGGCGCTACACCGGAGGTGCTGGACCTGGCCGGTCTGGCGGTGCGTCTGGCAGCGCTGGAGCAGCCGGGTATCGCCATGCAGATGGTCATCGCTGGCTCGTTACGCGGTGCTGGCGATACGCGCACGCCGATGCTGGTCACTTTGGTGGGCGTTCTCTTCTTCCGCGTGGCGGTTGTTTACCTGTTCGCTATCGTGTTGGGCTGGGGCTTGGCCGGGGTTTGGCTGGGGACGGCGGTGGATTGGACGGGGCGAGCGGTGCTGATGTACTCGCTCTTCCGTAGAGGAACGTGGAAGGCAACACGGGTCTGACCTGGGCGAGGGGCGGAGAAAAGGGCAGCGAGGCGGCAGGTAGGCCGCTCCTGCGTTTTTCTCTAACACGGTCCGGCGTTGACCATAGTGCCTCGGTTGCCTGCTGCCTCTATCGAAGTCGCGGCCAACCCGCCCGACGAGGTTCGTTTTACGAGCGCTAAGGGCCGGGCTGCAAGCGGTGTCCGATGGCTCACAGGTCCACCGGAGAAGATTGGAGATGCTCGTCGGAGTCCGGTATACGATTTACAAGGAGGCTGAAGATGGGAGAATTACCTGATCGCAACCTGGCACTGGAACTGGTGCGCGTGACCGAGGCGGCAGCTCTGGCCGCCGGTCGCTGGATGGGGCGCGGCGATAAAGAGGGCGTGGACAAAGCGGCCGTGGATGCCATGCGTCTGGTCTTGAGCACCATCCAGATGGACGGCGTGGTGGTTATTGGGGAGGGTGAGAAGGATGAGGCCCCCATGCTCTACAACGGTGAGGTGCTGGGTACCGGCGTTCCGCCCAAAGTGGATATTGCTGTGGACCCCATTGACGGCACACGCTTAACCGCGCTGGGGTTGCCCGGCGCCCTGGCAGTGGTGGCTCTGGCCGAGCGGGGTTCGATGTACGCTCCGGGGCACATCGTGTACATGAACAAAATCGCTGTGGGGCCAGAGGCTAAAGGTGTGATTGATATCGAGCTATCGGTCGCCGAGAACCTGCAGCGCATTGCTGAGGCCAAGAAGCGCGATGTGAACGACTTGACGGTGGTGATTCTGGACCGACCCCGTCACGAGCAGCTCATCCGCGAGGTGCGGCAGACCGGGGCACGCATCAAGCTCATTCCCGATGGCGACGTGGCCGGTGGGTTGATGACCGCCTTTGAGGATACGGGTATGGATGTGCTGATGGGCATCGGCGGCTCTCCGGAGGCGGTGATCACCGCCTGTGGGTTGAAGTGCGTGGGGGGTGAGATTCAGTGCAAGTTGTGGCCCCGCGACGAAGCCGAGCGCCGCTGGGCTGAGGAAGCGGGTCTGGACCTCGACCGGGTGCTCACAACCGACGATTTGGTGAGCGGAGAGAATGTCTTCTTCGCCGCCACGGGCGTTACCGATGGCGAGCTCCTCGATGGGGTCAAGTATTTCGGCAGTGGGGCGAAAACATCCTCCATCGTAATGCGTTCCAAATCCGGCACGGTGCGCCGCGTGGAGGCCACGCATCGCCTGGATAAGTTGATGCGCTTCAGCCAGATTGATTTCGACTGAGCATTTGACCTGGGGGCGATTAGCGCCCTTTCGCTGTCCCGCAGTTGTATGCGGGACAGACCCTCCGCTCGCGGAGTACAGCTCCGCGAGATCGGGAGGCCGGGGCATAGCAGCAACTCGCCCCAGAAGTGAAACTCCCCCTGGGCACATCTTGATTGACACCCCCTCTGAAGTGCATTATAATACCTTTACCGGGTAACGGCTCAGAAGGTGGGTGACTTTGCCCATGGTTTGATGTCTTGCGTGGTGGCAGTGAAATGCCGTCCGGGCATTGGCGGCACGAAGCCTGAGCAGTAGCCCGAGTTCTCGCTTTCCTTGGCCAAGAGGCCCTGGACGTGGAGTGTAATGACGAAAACTATTAACGTCTCCATCGGCACGGCCGCCGTTCTCGGTCTGACGGAGGTGCGTATGGCGACTGCTCCCACCACGGCCTACCTGATGCTGGGCGGGCGCTGTGCGTTGAATTGCGGTTTCTGTGCCCAAGCCCGTTCCAGCCACGCCAGCGCACTGCACCTGTCGCGGATCACCTGGCCGCAGTTCGATCTGGATGATACCGTATCTCGCCTGGGGGAGGCCGTGGAGCGCGGTGACATCCGCCGGGTTTGCGTGCAGGTCACCGTCTCGCCGGGCCACTTTCAACGCACTCTCGAAGTGGTGCGGGCTATCCGCGCGGTGAGCGACGTGCCCGTGGACGCGGCCATCCTGCCCCGGGACGTGCATCAGGTGGAACAACTGCTGGCCGCTGGCGTGGACCACATCGGCTTCGGATTGGACGCTGCCTGCGAGAGAGTGTTCCGGCGGGTGAAGGGCAGGGATTGGGACCAAGCGCTGGCCCTCGTCGAAGCGACGGCGCGGCAATTCCCTGGCCGCTCGGCGGTGCACCTCATCGTCGGCCTGGGCGAAACAGAAGAGGAGATGGTGCGCCTGATACAGCAGATGCACGACTGGGGGGTGGTGGTGGGCCTGTTCGCTTTTACCCCGGTGCCGGGCACAGCTATGGAATCCTCCTCACCGCCGCCGCTGGATGTTTACCGCCGCATGCAGACCGCTCGTTACCTCATCGTCCATGACCTGGCCCGCGCCGAGCAGTTCACTTTCCGGGAGGGGCGGTTCAGTGCCTTCAACATGCCCCGTTTACGCGACGTCCTGGCCGACGGTGTGGCTTTTCAGACCTCGGGCTGCCCGGATTGCAATCGGCCCTTCTACAACGAACGACCCGGCGGCATCATGTACAACTATCCACGACCGCTCACGCCCGTCGAAGCAAGGCAGGCCATAGCCGAGATGGAGTTGGCGGTATGAGCTATCCGCGGGCCACCTGGCGACTGTTGAATACCGGCGTCGCCGATGGGGCCACCAACATGGCCGTGGACGAGGCCATTCTAGAGGGGGTGGCTGCAGGCCAGTCGCCCCCCACCCTGCGCTTCTACGCCTGGCAGCCACCGTGTCTTTCGCTGGGATACGCCCAGGTCGTGCGGGATGAGGTGGACCTGGAGGCCTGCCGCGCGCGGGGGATTGATCTGGTGCGGCGGCCCACTGGTGGGCGGGCTATTCTGCACACCGACGAGCTGACCTACTCCGTTGTTGTTCCCCAGGATGACCCCCGCGTTTCTGGCGGGGTCGTCGAGTCGTACCGTCGCCTGTGTCAGGGGCTTCTGGCCGGATTGCGGATGCTGGGCCTGGACGTGGTGCAGGCCGGGCGCAAGCCCCCCAGGCCCAAGAACCTCTCCGCCGCCTGCTTCGACGCCCCGTCCGATTACGAGATCATCGTCGGAGGACGGAAGATCGTCGGCAGTGCCCAGGCCCGGCGGCGCGGCGTGGTGCTTCAGCACGGGGCGCTTCCTCTGATAGGGGATGTCACCCGCATCGTAGATGTGCTGAACCTGCCGGAGGATGAGCGGGAGAAGTTCCGCGCTGCTCTGCGGGCGCGGGCCACCACGTTAGAGGCCGCTCTGGGCCGGGCACTGCCCTTCGACGAGGTAGCGCGTGCGCTGGCTCAGGGCTTCGCCCAGGGCCTTAATCTGGAGCTCGTCCCCGGCGAACTGTCGCCGAGGGAGTTGGCCCGCGCTGAAGCGTTGCGCGCGGAGAAGTACGCCGCCGAGGGGTGGACGTTTCAGAGGTAATGTAGCGGCGGACGGCCCTGTCCACCACAAGACTGCCACTGCGCGCGGCTGCTATGGTTTGGAAGGAGTCGAAAATACCGAAGGAGTGGCAGCGGCTCGACGACCGTCGGGCCTGTCGCATCCGCCCCTTCCTGACCCTGGGTGGCTTGGCCGACAGAGACCGCTGGGCAGAAATACAGGAGGCAATGATAGACACGATGGTGCGCCTGGAAAACGCGCTGAAGCCGCAGATTAAGCGACTGCGAGCGTAAATGGAGCGAATGATATTGGGGGAGGCAGAAGTATGACTTTGACCAAGCCGGTTCGCCTTTCAGGACACGCCCGTGGCCAGTATCTTCTCAATAATTTGGGGTAGGGGCAGGTCTTGCACCTGCCCGCCTGGGCGACCGCAAGGGTTCGCCCCTACATTTTGAGAAGATACCGTGGCCAGTTAGCGCGCAGAGGAGTTACTGAGGATGAAGTGATCGAGGCGATTCGCACGTCATCCTGGCAGCCAGCCGAACTTGGACGGCTTGAATGCCGGAAAGATTTTCCCTACGGCCGTGAGTGGAACGGCAAGTTCTACAAGACCAAACAAATCCGCCCCATTTTTGTTGAAGAGTCAGAAGAGATAGTGGTAGTGACTGTTTATTCGTACTATTTCTGAAGGAGGTCGAGGGATGAAAATCACTTACGATGCGGAAGTAGATGCGCTTTACATCCAGTTTTTGGAGACAACGGTGACCACCGAACACCTGGCGGAAGGGATCGCAGCCGATTATGACACAGAAGGACGGCTGGCCGGCATCGAGATTCTGGATGCGTTGAAACGCTTCGGCGGCCCCCAGGTCCTGCGCCAGGTTATACTGGAGGACGTGGGGTTAATCAGAGCGTGAGTTGAAATGATTATCGGTCTCTGCACTATCGAACTACATCTGCCGGGCAATGGCTCCCTCAAGGGCAAGCGCCGCGTGCTGAAAAGCCTCATCGCCCGTGTGCATCGCGAGTTTAACGTCTCCATCGCTGAAGTAGACCACCAGGACGTGTGGCAATCGGCGGTGTTGGGCGTGGTCTGCGTGTCCAACGGCAACAACTACGTCCACGGCCTGCTAACCAAGGTGGTGGAGTGGATCGAGCACAATCGCCCGGACGTGCAGGTGGTGGATTTCAAAATCGAAATTCTGTAGTTAATTTCCGGTGCAAAACGTAGCGGCCGACCGCTGTGTCGGCCTTATAAGCGGGCAGGGCTTGTCCTGAGCCTTGACGAAGGACCGCCCGCCGCTACGTGTTTCGCACCGAATACCAGTGAACTTTGCGAAGGTTCCAAAGTTAAAATTTGGAGGTGTGATAATGCCAAAGAGGGTAATTCGCGCCCCGCGAGGTACAAAACTGCACTGCAAAAACTGGCTCATCGAAGCGCCGTACCGCATGTTGCAGAATAACCTCGATCCCGACGTGGCCGGCGATCCCGATAATCTCATCGTTTACGGGGGATCGGGCAAGGCGGCCCGCAACTGGGAATGCTTCGACGCTATCCTGCGCGCCCTGGAGAACCTGGAGCCCGACGAGACCCTGCTGGTGCAGTCCGGCAAGCCGGTGGGGGTGTTTCAGACCTTCGAGGACGCACCCCGCGTGCTCCTGGCCAACTCCAACATCGTCCCCGCCTGGGCCACGCAAGAGTATTTCAACGAGCTGGAGCGCAAAGGACTGATCATGTACGGCCAGATGACCGCCGGCTCGTGGATTTACATCGGCACGCAGGGCATCCTGCAGGGCACTTATGAGACACTGGGGGCCTGTGCCCGTGCCCAGGGCTGGCCTAGCCTGAAAGGCAAGTTCGTGCTCACCGCCGGACTGGGCGAGATG
Source organism: Anaerolineae bacterium (assembly GCA_014360845.1). Lineage (GTDB taxonomy): Bacteria > Chloroflexota > Anaerolineae > JACIWR01 > JACIWR01 > JACIWR01. Next base: position 10,989 of record JACIWR010000032.1, on the reverse strand, counting down.
GGCGGTGCCCAGCCGCTGGCCATCACCATGAACGAAGGCGTGGCCCTGGTGGTGGAAGTGGACCCGTGGCGTGCCCAGCGGCGGCTGGAGTTCAACTACCTGGACGTGGTGGTAGATGACCTGGAAGAGGCCATGACCCTGGTCGAAGAAGCGCTGGACCGCCAGGAGGCCAAATCCATCGGCCTCATCGCCAACGCCGCCGACGTGCTGCCCGAACTGGTCATCCGTGGCGTGGTGCCAGACGTGGTCACCGACCAGACCAGCGCTCACGATCCGTTGCGCTACTTCCCCCACGGGATGAGCTTCGAGGAAGCGAAGGCCCTGCGCGAGCGTGACCCCGATGAGTTTAAGCGCCGGGCGATGGATTCCATGGCCCGGCACGTGCAGGCCATGCTCGATTTCCAGGCCAAGGGCAGCGTCGTCTTCGACTACGGCAACAACATCCGTCAGCGAGCCTACGATGCCGGGGTCAAAAACGCCTTCGACTTCCAGGGCTTCGTGCCCCTCTACATTCGACCCCTGTTCTGCGAGGGCAAAGGCCCCTTCCGCTGGGTGGCCCTCTCCGGCGACCCGGAGGACATCTACGTCACCGATCGCATCATCCTGGAGCTCTTCCCCGAGGACGAGCACCTCTGCCGCTGGATTCGCATGGCCCAGAAGCGGGTGACCTTCCAGGGACTGCCGGCCCGTATCTGCTGGCTGGGCTACGGGGAACGGGCTAAGGCTGGCCTGGCCTTCAACGACGCTGTGGCCCGCGGCGAGATCAAAGCGCCTATCGTCATTGGGCGCGATCATCTGGACACCGGCTCGGTCGCCTCACCGCGCCGCGAGACCGAGGGCATGAAGGACGGCTCGGACGCCATCTCCGACTGGCCGCTGCTCAATGCCATGCTCAACGTGGCCAGCGGCGCTACCTGGGTCAGCTTCCACCACGGTGGCGGGGTGGGCATCGGCTACTCGCAGCACGCCGGGCAGGTCATCGTCGCCGATGGCACGCCGGAAGCGGCTCGTCGTCTGCAGCGGGTGCTGACCAACGACCCTGGCATCGGCATCGCCCGCCACGTGGATGCCGGCTATGAACGGGCTATTCAAGTGGCCAAAGAGCGCGGGGTGAAAATCCCGATGCTTGAGGCCGGTAACGGATAAAAATCAATTAAGGAGGCGTAAGATGTTACGAGCCAGATGGCAGGGTTATGAAATTGACTCCTCCGAAGCCGCCTACGAGGTGAGTGTTCCCCAGCCGGAGCAGATGGGCACACTGGTGCGCAAGTTCCTCACGTCGGGTTACTTTGTGCGCTCGTACTACCTGCTCTTCGAGGAGCCTTTTATCCGCCTGCGCGATTTCATCAAGGAGAAAGGGGACCTGGGTGACAAGCCAACGGCCAAAACGCTGGAGTACCTGGAGGAGCAAATCGCCAAGTTCGATCCCAAAAGCTACCGCGCCAGCCGCATCGGCGTGAAGGCCATCGAATCCATCCTCAACTACGTGGGCTCCCACCGCCAGGAGCTCCTCGACGCCCAGGTCTTCCGCTTCGAGCTGACTCCAGACCAGGAGGAGATGTACGAGGACTACGATTACGAGTTCACGCCTGGGGAGAAAGTGGACGAGGGAGACTTCTATTCCGAAGAGGAAATCCCCCTGGATGGGGTAGTGCTCTACCTGGGCCTTTATTTCGTCCCGAACAGCAAACTCAGCCCGGCAGAGCAGAAGAAGGCCCGCAGTATCGCCCGTAAGGTGGGCAAGCAAATGGACAGCTTCGGTGAGCCCCTGTTCGGCGGAGACTGGGGTGACATGATGCTGGGAGATCTGGAACGCTCCATGCCCGTCTCCCTGCGCGTGCGCCTTAACCCCGATGCCACGTTTACCGTCGCCGGACGGTGGATGGAAGACGGCCAGTTCATGTTCAGCTATTACGACTTTCTGCTCGGAAAGGCGGCCCAGAAGGCGGGGGTAAAGATAGGAGCCTATACACTCTAATGGCGTTTACCCTATCACCTCACACTATCATCCGCCCGGAACCAAACGGGGCGATGCTCTTCCAACAAGAGACAGCCGAGACGGCGCTGCTCGACCAGGAGGGGCTGGACGCGCTCTATTTCCTGCTGAAGGGCGAACTGCGGGACTATCCGATTTTTTTCGTCAAGTATCTGCGTGACCAGCGATTCGTCGTGCCCGGCCCGCCCGACGGGGCTATCGAGGTGGTGGAGCGGGTGCGCGACGAGGCTCCGCTGACGACCGCCCCGCCGCGTTCGCTGGCCGCGCCGGAGACGCTGCACCTCTCGCTCACCGGCGCGTGCGACCAAGCCTGCCACGGCTGCTTCTACTCCGCCCGCCCCGGCAGCGAGGTGACCGCCGACTTGATGGACTGGTCGCTGTTCGAACGGGTGATCACCGCCGCCGGGGAAGCGCGGGTGTTCCAGATCGCCATGGGCGGCGGTGAGCCGCTTCTGCATCCTCGCGTGGTAGACATGGCTCGCCTGGCACGCCGTCACGGTGTCGTGCCCAATCTGACCACCAACGGCAACCGCCTGGACGTGGAGATGGCAGCCGCGCTCAAAGAAGCGGGCCTGGGTCAGGCGCAGATCTCGCTTAACGGGGCGACTCCAGAGGTGAACGGGCGCACGCGCCCAAACTTCGCCGCGGCCATGCGCGCCATCGAGGCCTGCCGGCAGGTCGGCCTGCGCTGGGGCATCAATTTTCTTCTCACGCGGAGCAACGCCCACGAACTAGCCGAGGTGGTGGCGCTGGGACGGCGGTTGGGCGCGGCTTCGGTCAATATCCTGCGCCCCAAGCCTCCCACCACCGAGGACGACTGGCTGGAGCGGGAATCGCTGGACGGCGAAGGCTATCGGGCGCTTCAGGATTCCCTGCGCAAATTGAAAGTGCCAAGTGCCCAGTTACAGGTTACAAACCTCCCGCCTGCAACCCACAACTCGCAACCTGAAACCAAACTCACCATTGACGCCTCGCTCACCTTCCTGCTCACCGACCGGCCACCGGCGCAGCTCTATCGCCAGGGGGTATGGGGATGTAGTGCCGCCCGCCGCTTCTGCACCGTGATTCAGGATGGGAGAGTGTTGCCTTGCAGTCACGTGCGCTGGTCCGATGTGGGCGGCGGCGACTTCATGCGTGCCTGGTGGGAATCCCAGGTCTTTGCTCGCTTCCGCGCTCAAGAGGAGATTATCGGCGGCTGGTGCGCGCGCTGCGCTTATCTGGAGCTGTGCAAAGGCTGTCGCGCGGTGGTCATGGCTTTTGAGGGAGATTTCGCGGCCAGCGACCCGCACTGTCCACGGCGGGGACGGCAGTAGACATTTCTCAGAATCCGTGGCGGTGCGCGTGGGCCGGGAGTGCATGAACTTTAAGAAATTATTTCGGGTATAGAAATCGCCCGGCCGCCCCGAGCTAATGAACTTTCAGAAAATAATCGGGGTATCGCCTCCGGCCTCGCCTGGGGCTCGAAGCCCCAGGCTGAGCGGCGGAAGGGCGCTGCA
>JACIWR010000032.1:0-7487 GCA_014360845.1 Anaerolineae bacterium | reverse complement strand
TTCCAAGCGGGCTTGAGCTGCTCAGCCCTGAGCCCTCGGCCTGAGCCGCGCCGAAGGCTTCAGCTCGGGGCGGGTAAGCGGTCGGGCAGCTTCTGTAACCCAAATGATTTCTTAAACTTCATCGAGCTCCAGGCTGGGCTGGCAACGATTCCCGAATTATTTTCTTAATCTTCATCAACTCCCGACCATCGGGGAAGGCCAGCAGGGAAAATAGTTAGGGTGGCCCTATTACAATGACTGACACCGTTCTCTCATCACAAAGCGATGGCCTGGGTTACCTTCAGGCCGTCGCCGCTTCTTCCTTATGGGCTACGCTGAGTATTCTGGGTAAGGTGCTCTTCGCCCTGCAAGCAGACCCGTTAACCGTGCTCGCCTGGCGGATGGTCCTGGCAGCGGCGGTGCTGGGCTTGATTTTGGCTCTGGCCCGCCCGCGTCTGCTGGCCGTCAGGCCCCGTCATCTGCTCTTCTTCGCCATCTATGGTACCGTCGGCGCGGTGGATTACCTGCTGTACTTTTACACCTTGCAGCGCACCACCGTGGCCACGGCCATCATCCTCTTTTACACCTCTCCGGCGCTGGTGACCTTGCTGGCCGCTCTGTTTTTCGGCGAGGGGTTGGAACGGGTCAAACTCGTGGCCCTGGGCCTGACCCTGGTCGGAGCCTTTTTGGTGGCCGGGGGGTACGATCCCGCCGTGCTGCGGGTGAACGGCCCGGTGGTGGGGCTGGGGCTGGGCGCGGCCCTGATGGCCGCCTTCTATAATTTGTGCGCCCGGCGGGCCGTGAGGCTGTACGACCCGTGGACGGCGTTGTTCTATGCTTTCATCGCCAGCGCTCTTTTTCTGACGCTGGTCAGTGGCCCCTCGGTATTGGATGCCCTGGCTTACCCGCCGCGCGCCTGGCTGGCCATAGGAGCTCTGGCTCTGGGACCAACGCTGCTGGCCTATGGCCTGTTCAATCAAGCCCTTACCCGTTTGCAGGCCAGCCGGGCCAGCATTGTCACCACCTGCGAGTTGGTCATCAGCTCGCTCCTGGCCTGGGTATTGCTGGGGGAGGCGATGCAGGGCTGGCAGATTCTCGGTGGAGGGCTGGTTTTAGTGGGCGTTGTCCTGCTGCGGCTGAAGTCGGAGGGAGGTGAACGATGAAAACCCCGCGCTTTATCCTAGCTGTGCTGCTGGTGACCCTGATTATGCCCTCAGCGCCGGTCTATGCCAGCGCTTCGTTGGAACTCTACGGGACTTTCCAGGCCATGGGGGTCATCGTCACCATTGCCGCCGACGATGATCCCGATCTCGATGCCTCAGCTACGGTCGAATACCGCCTCAGCGGGAGTGGGGCGTATCGCCAGGGCTTTCCTCTTTCCCGTGTCGCTGCCACGCGCTTCGTGGGCAGCCTTTTCTGGCTGGAACCGGGCACGAGCTACGAGGTGCGGGTCACCTTCAGCGACCCCGATCACGGCCCACTGGACGGCGACACTGTGCAGGGTACCGCCTCCACTCGCGCCGAGATCACCATCCCCACACCGAGCAAGTCCTACTACGTCAGCCCCACCGGCAGCGGGACGGAGTGCACCCTGGCCGGGCCTTGTGCGCTGAGTTATGCCGTGAGCCAGGCGCAGGCAGGTGAGGAGGTCGTCTTGCGCGGCGGCGTCTACTACCAGGACGAAATCGCGTTGCCTCGCTCCGGCACGTCGGGCGCGCCCATCGTCATTCGCGGCTACGACGGCGAAACGGCGATACTGGACGGGGCCGACCCGGCGACTTTCGCCTGGACGTCCTATAGCGGCGGCGTTTACCGCACCACCATCAACACCGACGGCACTCACCTGGTCCTGGCCGACGGTCAGCGGCTTTTCCCCTACGACGATCTGACCGACCTGCAAAACCTGAGTCGGGATAACACGCCGGGCTTCTACGCCGACGGCACTACCCTCTACGTTCACCTGGCAGGGGACGCGAACCCCAACAGCGCGACGATGACCGTCTCCCGCTACAGCACTGCTTTCTACGTTGCCCAGGACTATATCTACTTCCTGAACCTGACCTTTCGCCACTACGGGCAGGGTGAGTACGCAAAAGCCATCTACTTCGACGGGGCCAGCGACAATCTGGTGCAGGACTGCACCTTCGCCTCCAATGACCTGGGCATCGGCATCAAACGCGAGTCCCACCGCAATGTGATTCAGGATAGCGAGTTCTACGATACCATCTTTGATTGGCCCTGGGATGACATAAAAGAATTGGGGGGCCTGGAAGATGGCGGCATTGTTTTCTACGATCCTGCTACCGGACGGGGCAACGTCATCCGCCGCAATGTTTTTCACGACGATTTTGACGGTTTTGGCGTCTGTCCCTCGGATACGGCGGCCACGACCAACGAGACCGACATCTACGAGAATCTGGTCTACAACATGGGCGACGATGGGCTGGAGACCGATGGCCAATGCAGCAACGTGCGCCTCTGGGGCAATACCTTCCACGATGTGCTGATGGGCATCTCCCTGGCTCCTGTCTACGGTGGCCCGGTGTACGCTATCCGTAACCTCATCTACCGCACTGGCGTGGGCAACAATGATTACAGTGGCAGCCCCTTCAAGTTCAACAGCGGCTACGGACCCTCCGGTCCGATGTATCTCTTCCACAACACCGCCGATGCTGCCCTGCCTGGCAATAATGGCCTCTACATCAAAGCGCCGGGCGATTGGGAGCTGATTTACGCTCGCAACAACATCTGGGCCGGCACTGAATACGCCTTGAACAACTATAACACCAGCGAGCCGATAGACCTGGACTACGATGACCTGTGGAACGGCGACAGCGGCAATCTGGTGCGCTGGGACGGCACCAACTACGCTACTCTGGCGGCTTTTACCGCCGCCACCGGTCAGGAACCTCACGGTCTCAGCGTCGAGCCGGGTTTTGCCGATGCAGCCAGCGGCAACTATATGCTGGCTCCGGGGAGCGCCTTGATTGACGCCGGGCTGGTCATCCCCGGCATCAACGATGACTACGTGGGTTCTGCGCCAGACATAGGCGCTTTCGAGTATGGCGCTGGTGCCCCTGCTGCCGTCACTGACCTGCGCGTCACGGACGCCCTAACCGCTGCCGGCACCCTCACCGCTACCCTGCGCTGGACCGCGCCGACCAATGCCGTCACCTACACTTTGCGTTACTCGGACGGCCTCATCAATGACACTAATTGGCCTGGCGCCGTGGCCCTCACCGTGCCTTTCACCGCCACGCCCGGCAGCACCGAGTGGCTGACCGCGTCCATCACCTACGACAGCGGCACCATCTACTTCGCCCTCAAGTCCCAGAACGCCGGAGGGAACTGGTCAGCTCTTTCCAACAACGCCTTCTGGCCGCATCATGATGTCTACCTGCCGCTCGTCTTGCGCAATGGCCCATAAGTGCGACGCAACTCCCAGGTGCGTCGCACCCGAAGGAGAGACGATGAACGCAGATTTACTTATCCACAGCGCAGCGCAGTTGCTGACCCTGGTCGGACCGCATCCCCGGCGCGGCGAGGCCATGTCCGATCTGGGCCTCATCGAGGACGGCGCGGTAGCCGTCCACGAAGGCCGCATCCTCGCCGTGGGACCAACGGACGAGATACGGAGCGAAGTCGTGGCCCGGCAGGAGATTGACGCCAGCGGCCTGATGGTGATGCCCGGCTTTGTAGACCCTCACACCCATGCCGTGTGGGCCGGCGACCGCGCTGACGAGTTCGAGATGCGCTTGCGCGGCGCGACGTACATGGAAATCATGGCTGCGGGCGGTGGGATCATGTCCACTGTGCGCGCTACCCGCGCGGCCAGCATCGAGGAGCTGATCACCCAATCCCGCCGTCGGCTGGACACCATGCTGGCCCACGGCACCACCACCGCCGAGGTCAAAACCGGCTACGGGTTGGACGTGGAGAACGAGCTCAAGCAGCTGCGCGCCATTCGTGCACTGGACCAGGCTCATCCCATGACCCTGGTACCCACTTTCCTGGGGGCGCACGCCGTGCCCGCCGAGTACAAGGGCCACGCTGATGAGTATGTAGATTTGGTTGTCGAGGAGATGTTGCCGGCGGTCAAATCCCAAATCGCGGATGCCCAATCCCCGATTTTTTGCGACGTTTTCTGCGATGAGGGAGCTTTCACCCTGGAGCAGTCGCGGCGGGTGTTGGAGGCGGCTGGAACCCTGGGTTTGGGGCTGAAAATCCATGCCGACGAGTTCAAGCCCCTGGGCGGGACGCGCCTGGCGGTGGAATTGGGGGCTATCAGCGCCGATCATCTGGTCTGCACCCCGGCTGAGGAGATTGAGTTGCTGGGCCGGGCGGAGACCATCGCCGTAGCCCTGCCCGGCACGCCTTTTGGCCTGGCCCATCACGAGTACACCCCCGCGCGGGCGATTATCTCCGCCGGTGGAGCACTGGCCCTGGCCACCGATCTCAACCCCGGCACCTGCTGGTGTGAATCCATGCCCTTTATCATCGCCCTGGCCTGTCGCTACATGAAACTCACACCGGCGGAGGCGATAGTCGCGGCCACGGTTAACGCCGCCTGCGCCGTGGGCCTGGCTCACCAGGTTGGCAGCTTGGAAGCGGGCAAGCTGGCCGACATCGTGATCCTCGATCTGCCCGGCTATCAACACCTCCCCTATCGTTTCGGCACCAATCCTGTGCGGACAGTGATCAAAGCTGGCCGCCGGGTGGTGGGGTAGGGCGGGGCTTGAGGGAAGCCCCCGCCAACGGCTGCGTCGTGAGTGGAGTCGAACGGCGGGGGTGGGGTCACCGCTGCGCCGATGAGCAAGCGGTCACTTACCCCCATTACATCGCATTGCGTGAGGGGCTTGTAAGTCTGCCGAGATGTCGAAGAAACGATTGGATGTGCTGCTAGTCGAAAAGGGCCTGGCCCGCAGCCGCGCCCGCGCCCAACGGCTGATCATGGCCGGTGAGGTGCTGGTCAACGGTCAGGTGGTGGATAAACCCGGCACGCGCGTTCCCACAGACGCGGCCATCGAACTTCTCGCTCACCTGCCTTACGTCAGCCGGGGTGGGCTGAAGCTGGAAGCGGCCCTGGACGCCTTTCACGTCAATGTCGAGGGGCTGGTCGCCGCCGATGTGGGGGCCTCCACCGGGGGATTCACCGACTGCCTGCTGCAACGGGGCGCGGCTCGCGTGTACGCCATTGATGTGGGCTATGGCCAACTGGCCTGGAAACTGCGCCGCGACCCGCGGGTAGTGGTCATGGAGCGTACTAACGCGCGTTACCTGGAACGTTTACCGGAACCCGTGGACCTGGTGGTGATTGACGTATCTTTCATTTCCCTGGAGTTGATCCTGCCCCGGGCTATAGATTGGCTGCGCGAGGAGGGCCGCATCATCGCCCTGGTCAAGCCCCAGTTCGAGGCCGGAAGGGAACAGGTGGGCCGAGGCGGAGTGGTGAAGGACCCGCAAATCCACGCCGCCGTGCTGCGCAAAATCGCCCACTGGGCCGTCGCGCGCGGATTGACCGTCCTTGGTCTGATGACCTCGCCCCTGCTGGGGCCGGCGGGCAATGTGGAGTTCTTGATCCACCTGAGTAAGACAGTGGGGCAACCCGGTCTGGAAATCGAGGACGCGGTAGCGAAAGTGCTTGCCGGAGAAGGGCCTTCCGTGATATAATGTGGTAAGTCGGTATTACCGCCGAGAATGCGGAGAGCGCTGAGATTATGGAAGGGGCACATCTAAACCGGATCACAGAGAGCATTGTGGTGAACGACTTTCCAGATTCTCTGCGTTCTCCGCGGTCTCTGCGGTAAACAGATACTGTGGTAGGTAGATTGGGGGATGAGGAGGGCAGCGATGTCTAGCATGAGCAGAGGAAACGCGGGGGGTGAGACTCAGGAGGCCAGAGAGTTGGAGATCATCGTGGCATTAGACCGCATTCGAGACACCGTGGCTGACCCGCGACAACTGCTCACTTCCATCGCACAGGTGATCGCCGGACGGCTGGGGGCCGATTTGTGTCTGTTGAGCGTGGTGGACGAGGTCACCGGCGAGCCGGAATTGCGCGCTGTGGATGACCGCCTGGGAGTGTTTGGCTCCCTGCCCCGCCCGGCTCTGGAACAAGCCATCCGCCAGGCCCTTACCCTGGAGACCACCTCGCTGCTGGAGATCAATCCAGATTTGCGCCGCCTGGGCCTGAATCATGCGCTGGCAGCGCCTTTGTGGGCCGGCGCAGAAGACCAGCCCCTGGGCGTGTTGCTCCTCCTGAACCGCGACCGCCCCTTCGACGAGGCCGCGCGCCGTCTGCTGGATGCCGCGGCCAGCCAGGCCGACTCGGCCATAGTACAGGCACGCCGCATCGTCCAGTTGCAGGAGCGCAACCGGCAACTGGAAGTCATCTACCAGATTGACCGCATTCGCGACACCACTCCCGACGTGCAATCCCTGGTCTCCTCCATTGCCAGTGTGACGACGAACAGCCTGGACGCCGATCTGGGCCTCATCTGCCTGTTGGACGAGGAGACCGGTCAGGTTGAACTAAAAGCTGTGGATGACCGGCTGGGGGTCTTCGGAGAGGTGGAGAGTCGGGCCTGGCTGGAAAAGGCGGAGCAGGCGGTGAATTTGGAGGACACCGCCTCGCTGGAACCCAGCCCGGCGCTGCGCCAGCACGGCGTGCAACATCTGCTGGCTGCTCCCCTCACCGTCGCCGGCGAGCGGCTGGGGGCGCTGCTCATGGTTCGTGTGAGCGCACCTTTCAGCATAGCTGAACAGGAGCTGTTGAAAGCGGTGGTCAGTCAGGCGGATTCGGCCATCGTCCACGCCCGCACCTTCCGTCGCCTGCAGTGGCGCAACAAGGAGCTGGAGACCATCTATCGTGTGGACCAGATCCGCGATCAGGGTCTGGAATTCAACGCCATGCTCAACGCCGTGCTCAACGAGCTGTGCAGCGTGCTCGAGGCCGAGATGGGCTTCATCATGCTCTTTGACGAGACCGGTCGCGAACTGGAGCTGAAAGCCTCCACCTCGGATGACATCTACCGCGTGGCCGAACACTATCATCTCATCAAAATGGCGGCCAACGAAGCGCTGCAGCGGGCTCAAATGGTGGATAAAGTGGGACTGAGCCCCCTCATCCGCTCCCTGGTCTGCGTACCCCTCATTTTGCGCGATCAGATTATAGGCGTCTTCGGCGCGGTGAACCGTCACGGCGCTGGGGGATTCACCGCCGAGGACAAGCGCCTGTTGATGGCCATCACCAGTCAGGTGGACACGGCCATCTTCGAGAGTCTGGAGAAACGCCGCATCCGCACCGCCTTCTGTCGCTTCGTGGGACCGGCGGTGATGGAGCGCATGTTAAACATGCCGGCCCGCGATTTCTTCAAGGTGGAGCGGTTGCCCCTCACCGTTCTCTTTTCCGACATGCGTGGGTTCACCACCATCGCCGAGCGCACCGCCCCCGAAGTGATTGTGGAGACCCTCAATCAGCACTTATCGGCCATGACCGAGGTGGTCCT
>JACIWR010000319.1 GCA_014360845.1 Anaerolineae bacterium | reverse complement strand
CGGGATGGTACACCAGCATTTCATGCTCATTCCGGTGATGACCGTCGCCGAGAACATCGCTCTGGGCAATGAAACGCAGAAGCTTTTCGGGGTGAATCTCACCATCGCCGCTCGCCGGATACGCCAGTTTCTGCGGTCCATCAATCCCTTGCCTCACTTCCACCGCGCTGCTCCCCAATTGTACAGCCTCAGTCTCGCGGCTTTAGGGTGGGCATTGCTCGCTCTGGTCCTTTTCAGTGTGGAATTTTTGCTTATTCTGCTGGAGCAGACTACGGCGGCGATATTCTCTTCTGCCCTTCTGCTGAGTGCGCTGTGGATACCCATGTTGATTGATTGCCTGCGCAGGCCGACAGAGGCTTTCCAGGAGGCGGGCCGGGGTTCTAAAGCGGCCTGGACCGCTATCGTCTTACTCGCCAATGTCCCCGGCGCTCTCGCCTACTATTTTATCATCGCTCGCAGGCACTTGCTGCCCTGGCCTCAGAAGTGGCAGTCCACCCTGGTCAACCTGGGGGCGGTGATTGCCAGCACTCTTATCTTGGGGCTGGGGGTGGAAGCTCTGGGATTGACCGCGACCGCCATCACTATCACCCGCTTCGTTTGGCAGTTGCTTGCTCTTGCGTCGCTCATCTATCTTGGCCTCTGGGCTATCCTGGGCGCTTACTTGATTCTTTTGGAGGTGCTGGTGTGGCTCACGGAACTGGTACCTCTCGGTTTGAAGACCGACGCCGAGCGGGTGCGGCGCATTTCACACCAGTACGGTCTGGATGTGGACCCTATGGCCTACATCAAGGACTTGCCCGTGGGCACGCAGCAGCGCGTGGAGATCGTGAAAGCTCTGTACCGCGAGGCCGATATTCTCATCCTGGATGAGCCGACGGCGGTGCTGACCCCCCAGGAGGCTGATGAGCTTTTCGAGATCATGCGCGGTCTGGCCCAGCAAGGCAAATCCATCATTTTCATCACCCACAAGCTGAAAGAGGTGTTCGCCGTCGCCGACCGGATCATCGTCCTGCGCGACGGGCACGTCGTGGGCGAAACCACGCCGGACCAGGCCACCGAGGCCAGTCTGGCGGCCATGATGGTCGGTCGTGAGGTCATTCTGACCGTGGAGAAAGAGCCGGCCAAGCCCAAGGAGGTGATCCTCAAAGTGGAGGACTTGCACGCCCTGGATGACCGCCACGTGCCCGTGGTCAGGGGGGTCACTTTTGAGGTGCGCGCCGGGGAGATTCTGGGCATCGCCGGGGTGCAGGGCAACGGCCAGACCGAGTTGGTCGAGGTACTGACCGGCTTGCGGCCGGCTACGGCGGGTCACGTGTGGATCACGGGGGTGGAGACAACCCATGCCACGCCGCGCCAGATTATCGAATTGGGCACGGCGCACATCCCGGAGGACCGCCAGAAAGATGGTCTGGTGCTCACTTATCCGGTGTGTGATAACCTGGTGCTGTGCACCTATTACTGGTCGCCTTTCGCCAAAGGTATCCTGATCAACGATCAGGAGGTGTTCAAACAGGCAGACCAACTGGTCAATCTTTTCGACATTCGCACGCCTTCCATCTTCCTGCCGGCGCGCAATCTATCGGGCGGTAACCAACAGAAGTTAATCGTGGCCCGCGAGCTATCTCGACCCATCCGCCTGCTCATCGCTTCTCAGCCCACCCGCGGCCTGGATGTCGGCTCGATCGAGTACATTCACCGGCGGCTCATCGAGAAGCGGGATGAAGGCACAGCCGTGCTCCTGGTTTCCGCCGAACTGGACGAGATTATGAGCCTTTCAGACCGCATTGCGGTGATGTACGAGGGCAAGATCGTTTACACTGTGGACGCGGCTAAGGCGACACGGGAGGAGTTGGGCTTGTGGATGGCCGGAGCGAAGAGGCAAGAGGGTGTGACCGAGACGGTGATGGATGCGGGTTAAACGTGGCCCGTTCGCTATCCCCTGATCTGTCCATGAGGTTTTCAGAGGAGAAAGGCCATTGAGCGACAAGGATTTTACTTCGACGACCGCTGAGGATGTGATGGACGACGCCGTCGTTCAGGTGGCGCAGCCCGGTTTCCTCAAGAGCAATCAGCGCGTGTTGCTGTGGCTCTGGGGCGGGCTGGTTGTGGCGATTGTCCTGGCCCTGGTGGGTATCGTCGCCAGCAAGAAGGGGGTTGATTTAATCTTGCCCCTTCTGGGTTTTCTGGTGCTGATGCTGTTCGCCCTGGTGACCATTGTCAACGCTTCCTTGGAGTGGTTGCGAGGCACGGTGATACCCATCCTGGCCGTGGTGACGGCGCTGATCATTGGTTCGTTTGTCATCGCCCTGACCGACCCGCTGGTGCTGGAGTCTGCCGGGCACTTCTTCGACGACCCGGCTACAGTGCTGCGGCATGCCTGGGATGCGGTGAGTCTGGCATACAAGGCTCTATTCGAGGGAGCTTTTGGCAGTCCGGCCAAAATCAATGCCGGTCTGGAAAGTTGGATTGTGAACGGCGATACCAGAGAGCTTCGCTCTGCGGTGAGACCCCTTTCGGAGAGCATCACCAAGTCCATACCTTATATCCTGTCCGGTCTGGCTGTGGCCCTGGGATTCCGGGCCGGGCTGTTCAATATCGGGGCGGAGGGGCAGTACGTCGTGGGGGGTCTGTGTGCCGTGGTGGTGGGTTTCAAGGTCACCGGTTTGCCGGCCTATATTCACCTGCCGCTGGCGGTGCTGGCCGGGATGCTGGCAGCCGGGATATGGGGCGCTATACCCGGTCTGCTGAAGGCCTGGACGGGCGCTCATGAAGTGATCAACACCATCATGATGAACTGGATCGCCTTCCGGCTGACCGAGTATCTGCTGAAAGAGCCGCTGGAGAAGGTGCAGGGTACGCACCGCACGCCGGATATTCTGCCCACAGCGGCGTTGCCGCGTTTCTTCCCCCATCCGCTTCGTCTGCACGCGGGGCTCATTATCGCCCTGGCAGCGGCGGTGTTTGTGTATTGGTTCTTGTGGAAAACGACGTGGGGTTTTGAGATGCGCACCGTCGGCGCTAACCCCGATGCAGCTCGCTATGGGGGTATCAGCATTAAACGCAACATCGTGTTGGCTATGTTCATCAGCGGCATGCTGGCCGGGCTGGCCGGGGTTAGCGAGTCCTTGGGGATCACACACAATATGACGTTGGGATTTCAGGCCGGTTACGGTTTTGACTCTATTGCCCTGGCTCTGTTGGGTGGCAGTCATCCGCTGGGGGTGGTCTTGGCCAGTCTGTTGTTCGGCATTCTGCGGGCCGGAGGCACACGCATGATGTCTGTGGCGGCCATTCCCCTGGAGATAACTTCTATCGTGCAGGCTATGGTCATCGTTTTCATCGCCGCACCGGCCATCATTCGAGGTCTTTATCGGCTGCGCGCTCCCAAGGAGGAATTGGGGCCGGCCGTGGTCACTCGTGGTTGGGGAAGTTAGGAGGAGAAGAGCATGTCTGATCAGTGGCGCAAGATTCTGACCCGCGAAAAACTCCTTGGCGCCGCGTGCATGGTCACCGGGCTGATAATTATCGCTGTAGCTGCTTTGCTCCTGGAAAGTGGCGAGGTGGCGGTGTTCTCCGATGAGAAGCTGGGCACTCTCTTCGCCCCGCCTTCCCAGACCACGTTGTACGTTTTGGGTAGTTTGTGCTTCTTTGTCGGCGGCTGGCAGCTTTATCGCGGATTCCGTTCGACGGGGGTTCTGCTGGGAGCGGCGGGTTTTCTGGCCGTGGCCTCGTTTTTGATCGCGCTCACCAGTGGCAAGGAGCTCAATCTGCCGGGTTTGCTACAGACCACCCTTACTTCGGCCACGCCTTTGACCCTGGGAGCTTTGAGCGGCGTCTTCTGCGAACGGGCGGGCGTGGTGAATATCGCCATCGAAGGGATGATGCTCTTTGGCGCGTTTGCGGCCATCGCTGCCACTTCCCTTTCGGGTAATCACTGGGTGGGGATGCTGGCGGCGGTCCTCACCGCCGGGGTAATCGCCGTGCTGCACGCTATCCTATCGGTGACCTACAAGGTGGACCAGATTATCAGCGGGACGGTGATCAACATTCTGGCTTCTGGGGTGACGCGCTACCTGAAGCTGCGGCTCTTGTCCCCGGCCGGGCTGAACAGCCCCGGTCCCATCGCCAACATGCGCATCCCGGTGCTGGTTGATCTGCCGATAGTGGGAAAGTTTTTCGATAACAACCCCACGGTGTTCATCATGCTCATCCTGGTAGCGGTGGTCACCTTTATCATCTTCTACACGCCGTGGGGGCTGAGGACGCGCTCGGTAGGCGAGCATCCCCGCGCCGCCGATACGGTCGGCGTGGACGTGATTCGCATGCGCTACATCAACGTGATTATCGGCGGGCTCATCGCCGGCATTGGGGGCGCGTACTTCTCGTTGGGTCTGGGGCAATTTGAGGATAACATGACCCATGGTCAGGGGTTCATCGCCCTGGCGGCGATGATCTTCGGCAACTGGACGCCGGTGGGCAGCTTTCTGGCCGCGCTCCTCTTTGGTTTCGCCGACGCGGTGCAGGGCAAAATGCAGAGCGTTCTGCGCGTGGGACTGCCGCCGGAGTTCCTGCAGATGGCGCCTTATATCCTGACCATGATCGTGTTGGCCGGGGTCATCGGTCGGGCTACCCCGCCCGCCGCCGACGGCAAGCCGTATGAGAAGCAGTGAGGTGAACAAGTAAAGTCAACTGCACGTGGTCACCAGTTACCTCATGCGGTTAACCTGTGTTGTGAGCAAAGAAATTTCGCCTGGAACAACAATGCAAGAGGGAGGAGAGAACAGCTTCTTCATTAGACGCTGAGTTGTCTAGACCCCCACCAGGGGGCACAGTCTACTGGTGATAAAGATGAAGCCGAAAAACAGCAGCCAGACAACTCTACAGCAGTGGCTGGAGGCGCGGGGCTTCAAGGACAACCCTTTCGCCAAGCAGGAAGCCAGCAGCGAGGACCTGTCGCTGTTAAACGAGTATTTCGTAGCCCCACCCTATTTCGACGAGTTCGTCGGTCGAGCTTCCTCGCCCCAGACGGCGTTCCTGTTCGCCCCGCGCGGTGGTGGCAAAACGGCTTTCCGTCGGATGATCGAGCATCTCTGCCGACAGAGCTTTAGTGCGGCGGAGAGCGTTCTGGCTGCTTCTTTCACTGACTTCGCCGGTCTCATGGAAGCTGCGGGGAGCACCTTCTCCGCTGTCACCCCTCGTTTGTACGTGGATTTCATCTTGCGCGAAGTTGTGGCTGCTTTGGTGAATCAGCTCCAAGAAAAC
>JACIWR010000318.1 GCA_014360845.1 Anaerolineae bacterium | reverse complement strand
TCTGAAGAGGCTTTTTCAAACACTCTCTGTGGGAGGGACCCGTGCAGAAAGTCGTCATTGCGGATGTGAGCCAGCAGACGCTGGCCGAGGGTATCGAAGAGGTTTTCGCCGCCTTCGGGGGCGTGAAGCAGGTGATCCCCCCGGAGGGGACGGTGTTCATCAAGCCCAACGGTGTCCACTTTTCCCCCCAGACCCACACCGACCCCCGCGTGTTGGAGGCCTTGCTGGCTTTCTTGCGCGATCACGGATACGGGCGCTTAGCGGTGATGGAGAACTGCACCAATGGTAACCTCACCCGGCTGGTGTTCAAAATCACCGGTTACGCCGCGCTGTGCCGGCGCTACGGCGCAGAGGCCGTTTACCTGGATGAGGGCCCCACAGTCGGTGTGACCCTGCGTGGCGAGGAGGAGCCGGTACAAATCCCGCGCCGCCTGTATGATGACCTTATCGCCCAACGGGAGGGTCATTTTTATCTGAGCCTGCCCAAGCTCAAGACCCACTGTATGACCACGGTGACCCTGGGCGTGAAGAACCAACAGGCTTTCCCCGTCCACGCCGAGCGCATGGCACGCCACACCCACAGCACCTTGCACCGCCGCCTGGCTGCCTTGTATGACCTCATCCGCCCCGATTTCTGCCTCATCGAGGGGTTAAATGCCGTCATCCACGGCCACTTTCCGGCTACGGCTTTGTTGGAAGAGTGCCTCGTGCCCATGAACCTGCTCATCGGCGGACATGATACGCTGGCAGTGGACGTCGTGGGCGCGCGCGTCCTGGGATACAGCGTCGCCGAGGTCGAACACTTGCGTCTGGCTGGCGAATGGGGTCTGGGCGAAAGCGATTTGAACCACATCGAAGTGGTTGGCGTCCCGCTGAGCCGGTTCACCGAGAGGTACCCCAGCACGCTGCTGCGCCGCTTTCACCCGGATGTGCGCATCGTCGAGGGAAAGGTACAGGCCTGCATAGAAGGCTGCAAAGGCAATAGCGAGTGCATTTTGGAGATGCTGACCAATGACTACCACGGTCGAGGGGGATGGACGCTGATCTTCGGCCAGGGGATAGATAAGGGGGAGTTGGAAGACCTGGAGGGCGATTTCTTGGTCGTGGGGCCGTGCGCGGTGGGCGAGGTGGCGGATTGGTTGAAGGCAAAATATCCGAGACGCCGGGTGTACACGGTGAACGAACACAACGATTTGATGCTCAACACCACCTATCAGGCCCGACTGATGGGTATCACCCCGGTGATGATGGTACCAATGAATCCCGTGCTCTCGGCTCTGACCCTGGCACAGGCCCGTCTCCGAGGTCTGACGGCGCGAGTGCCGCCCTTGCTCGGTTAGGCTCTTTACTCACTGCATGCACAAAATGCGACGCACTGTGGAAGTGCGTCGCATTTCATTAGCCTGTCAGCAACGTGCCACAGACGGTGCAGAATTTGCGATCGGCGGAGTTCTCTCGCCCACATTTGGGGCAGGTCACCACACGCGGTTTCTCGCGCGGTGCACCACACCTCCCGCAGAATCTGCGCGTCGCGGCCACCTGATTCCCACAGTGCCAGCAAGTCCAGGTGAGTTCGACCGGCTTCTCGCGGGGCGCACCGCACTTACCGCAGAATTTGCGTCCGGGCGGGATAGGGTTGCCACACCGCCAGCAGGGAATCGTCAGCCTCTCGCGGACGGTGCTCAACAACTGCGGCACGTCGCGGAACCCGGGTTCTTGCTGCTCCAACTGCTGCAACAGGTCCTGGGCCTCGCTCCAGTTCTCGAGAACTATCGCCGCTTTCGCCCGGTCGTAAAGTTCAACCAGCTCGGCCTCGGCGTCCAGACCGGCTTGGGTCCTGGCAATCAAGTCCTCGACGTTTTTGTACTCCGGTTCCAAGGCTTTGATCTGGTTGAGCAGGGTCATGGCCACGGCCCACTTATGGTCAGTCATCGCCTGCACCGCCTGTTCGTGGAGAGAGGCCAGATGCTCATGGTGATTGAGCAGGACGGCGACATCGCGGTAATCCGCGTTCAGCTCGTGCAGGCGGCGCAAAAGGTCCAGCGCGCGCTCCCATTTCCTGGCAGCCAGCGCGTCCTGTGCTTGTTTGTAGATTGTCTCCAGGCTGCGCTCTCTGGCCTGCTGAGTGCGCACTGCCGTGGCCAGGGCGCGCACATCGCGATAGTTGGCGTCCACGGCCCTGATCTCCTTGATCAGATCGAGGGCCTGGGCCCACTGGGACTCGTCCATTAACTGGCGGACGCGGCGGTATTTGAGGGCCAAATCCTGCTGTTGGCGCGCCTCGACCAGGCGCTCTTGGGCGGCGGCGTAATCCTCTGACTCCTCCGGCACCTGGCTCAGCAGAGCTATGGCCCGGGGCCAGTCCTCCACCTCCATAGCCGCCACACCGCGCTCGAAGGGACTCTGGGCCACAGAGATCGGCTGAGCCAGCTCCTTCTCCACCTCCCCGCTGAAGATCACTCCCAGGATTTCCTTGAAATCCTCCACCAGGCGATCTGGCTTCTTTATCTGGCCGGTCTGATAACTGAGATACTCAATGTCTTTCTCCCGCTCGCTCTCGTTGAGGAAGAGGACATCCCCTTGCCAGGCGATCATCAGGGGGTGCAGGCTGAGAGTGGGAACGTCGTTGTCGCGTCCGCAGAGGTAGAGCTGCTCCTCGACGCGGTACTCGTCGGGGCCCTCGGCGACGTAAGCGGTTTTCATCCGCGAAGGGGGCGTGGAACCCATGAAGCTTATCATCTCGTGAGTGTACTTGCCGCGTCGCAAACGTACGTCCTCGATATACACCAAACGGTGCTCTTTCAAAAAGGGCAACGCGGTCAACAGCTCCTCCAGGGCGTGGAACAGCACATCGTTGATCTGCTCGCAGTGATAGCGGGTCAGCGAGCCGTGGCCCACGGTCTTGTTGCGATAGGTAATCATGATGTCGAAGAACTGGCGAATGGAGAGCGAGGTGGTGCTGCTATCGGTACGCTCCTCCAGGAAATTGCGCATGGCGTTGTAGGCTTCAGTCAAAGCCGGGCGGTCTTTTCGTTTGTTGAAGTAAGCCGGGTACATCTCCGGGATGAAAAGCTGATCTACCTTGCCCAGGCGGTCATAGTAGGAGAGAATCTGGCGCAGAAAGCCGTTCCACTGTCCCAGGGAAGGGCGTGCCAACCCGCGCAGGGTGTTGTTAACCCGCTCATCGTCGGCGCCATCGCGCACGTATTGGGCAATGGCGATAGAGGCCAGGTATTTGAGGATGACCTCAAAGAGCTTGATGCGCTGATCGTGAGCCCCTTGGGGCTCGCGAGCGTTATCGGCGTTGTGATAGGTCATGGCCACGGGATAAGGATAGCGGTAGAGAATGTCGAATTTGACGTCCATGTTGCCTCCTCGCCTCATCAGACCTCTGAGGTCTCTAAGACCCCGGAGGTCTCGTCGGCAAGATACTCTTCAATCCGGGCGCGCATCGGTGCGTTGTTCAGCCGCTGGGCCACGGCCAGGGCTTTTTCCAGCCAGGTGCGCGCTGTTTCCTTCTCATCTAAAGCCTGGTACAATTGGGCCGCCTCGTAGTAGCCCAACAGACGGTCCACGTCCTCGCCGCTGCGCTCGAATCCCGCCAGCGCCTGTTCCAAATATGTCCGCGCCGCCTCCAGATTGCCCTCCAGGCGCTCCAGGCGAGCGCGCACGCGATGGGTCTCCGGCACCATCCACGATCCGGCCAACAGGGTCTGGGCCTTTTGACAGTGCTCCCGCCCGGCCCGCAGGTCACCCCGGTCCAGCGCCAGGCGCGCCAGCCCCAGGTGACTGTATCCCCGGCTGCGTTCTCGCTCCGTTTCGTCCGGAATCTCGTCGGCCAGGGCCAGGGTGCGCCGGAAGCAGGCTTCCGCTTTGTCCCCCTCGCCCGCCAGGCGGTAGACCTCACCCAGCGAGTTGGTCAACTGGTGAATCCAGGCCACGTTGACCTCGGCCTCGGTCTGAAGGATGTCCAGGTCCTTCTGATAGTATTCCGCCGCTTCGGTGTAGCGTCCCTGCCGATGGTACAACCGCCCCAGGCCGCCGTAGGTCATGGCCAGACCCGCCCGGTCCCCCAATTGCAGCTTTATCTCCTCCGAGGCGTGAAACGCAGCTTCGGCCTCGGTCCAACGGTTGAAGCGCACGTAGGTCTCGGCCAGGGTGTTGTGAATCATCGCCTCCTGATGGGGCTGTTTGGTCCGCTGGCGTACTATGGACAGGGCGCGATTAAGGTAGTCAATGGCCTCGGGCTTGCCCTGCCGCCCATAGCAGATACCCAGGTAGTGATAGCCGTGAGCCAGAGCGGCCTGATCGTCCTGTTCCTGGGCCAGGGCGATGCCCTTCTGGAGGTAAACCTCCGCCTGAGCCCAATTCCGTTGCAGGCGGTAGATGTTGCCCAACTCCAGGTACACCATGTCCAGGTTCTCGGTGATGTCCGCTGCCTCGGCGATTTGGATGTGGTTTTCGAAGTGGGTAATGGCCCGCGCCCAGTCCTTTTGCTGGGCGTATACGGTGCCCAGGTAATAGTCAATCCACGCCTGCCCGGTCTGGTCCCCCAGGCGGCGGTAGATTTGGGCGCTAAGGGTCAACTCATCCAGCGCGGCTTGAATTTCCCCGCGCTTGAAGTGGAGCCAGCCCAGATGGCCCCGGATTTCGGCCTGACGCTCGGCGTCGTCAGTCAGGGGTAGAGCCTCTTGCAGGCAAGTGATGGCTTCATCCCATTCGCCGGCCTGCTCGGCGGCAAAGCTGGTAGCCAGAAGCAAGTCTATTTTGTTGCCCATCGTTCCCTCTTCCGGCGGCAACTGGTCCAGGGCCTGAAGCGCGATGCGGTAGTGTTTCGCCGCCTCCGGATAGGCTGCATCGCGCATCAATCCTTCCGCTGCCTGCAGCGCGTAATCCATGGCCTGCTGATATTCGCCGCCCTCCAGGTAGAGATGGGCAAGTTGGCCGGCAGGGACATCGGGGATGGCCTGTTGCCAGGCCTGGGCTATCCTTCTGTGGTCCTGCCGCGACAGGCGAGGGGGAATGCGATCGTGCAAGTAAGCGTGCAGGTAGTGGGAGGTGAAAATCAGCTCCTCCTCAGCAGCGGAGTCCGCGAAGGCCAGCACCTGTCCCGCCTGGGCCAGATCAACTAAAGTAGCTATGATCTGGCGCTCACTCAGTCCCAGATAATTCTGTATTGCCGGTGCAATGAGCACAGCCAGAGGAAAGCGACGCCCGGCCACGGCGGCACAACTGAGCAAAGACAGCGTGGACTCCGGCAGACGGTTCAGATAACGGCGGGCCAGTGAAGCGAGCACGGCAGGCATGGAAG
>JACIWR010000317.1 GCA_014360845.1 Anaerolineae bacterium | reverse complement strand
ACGTCATCACGCGCCAGGGATGGGTATACACGTTCATGCGTCCCCCGCGCAAGTACCCGATCAAGGTCAGCCCCCTATCCTCGGCCAGTTGCACGGCCAGGGAGGTGGGAGTGGAGATGCTGGCAGCGATAGGGATACCCACGCGCACCGCTTTCTGCACCATCTCATAGCTGGCCCGTCCAGAGGTGACCAATATCTTGTCGCTAAAGGGTATCCCCCGCAGCAGACAGTGGCCCAAAGCCTTGTCCACGGCATTGTGTCGCCCGATGTCCTCGGCCAGGATCACCGTCCGACCATCGGCTTCGAAGAGGGCGGCGGAATGGGTGCCGCCAATCTGCGGGTGCACCCTCTGCAGATCGCGCATCGCCCGGTTCAAGCGCAACAGCGTCGCCGCCGACACTCGCAGCTCGTGGGAGACGAAAGGCAGTGTCTCACCGAGGAGCGAGACCTCAGCAGCACCGCAGCCGGAGCGAATCAGGCGCGTCACGCCGGGCTGGTCCGGCGGGTTATACCCCTGCCGAGCGACCTGCAACTCCACTCGATGGCGCGAACCGCCCACATCACCGCCAGAGGAAGTCGGACCCGGCAAGCCCTGGCCGCAGTGGTGAATCAGCAAGATGTCCGCCACATCACGTACATAGCCCTCGCTGATGCAGAAACCGGCGGCCAGTTCCTTTTCCTGACCAGGCAGGCGCATCAGAACCGCGATTCTCTGTCCGTTGACCACGATTTCCAGCGGCTCTTCCAGCACCACCCGGTCGTCCACCTGTTCGTGCCCATCATCGCGTATGCGCTGGATCGGCCAGACGAGGCCGAAGCTAGGGCCGTTCGGGGGGGATACCATTTCGGATTCGGGTCGTTCGTTCATGCCTTTTGCCTCACTCGTACCATTCGAGCGTATTCCATTATATCATCTTTCCCTATCCTCGGCTAATAGGGACAAGGCCCAGGAGCATTGCAGCTTCGGGATAAATAAGGACTGCTCGATCTCGCGGGGTTCAACTCCACGAGATCGAGTTGGGGCAAAGTTTTCATCGTGACGCCTTTTCCTCACCTTCATCGGACAAAAAGGCCACCTGGCGATGCAGGTGGCCTCCCGCAATATTCAATTGAAAAGAACTGCTTCTAGGCCTCGCGCCCGTAGAGCCACCAGTAGATGGTGCCTACGAAGAACCCACCCCCAACGATGTTGCCAAGCGTGACTGGCAGCAAGTTGTTGACCAAGAACTGCCCCCAGGTGACCGGTGCGCCGTAGAACATGCCAAGAGGGACAAAGAACATATTGGCGACGCTGTGCTCAAAGCCGATAGCCACAAAAGCCATGATCGGGAACCAAATGCCCCACACCTTGCCCGCGATGTCATTAGCAGAGACGGCCAACCACACCGCCAGACAGACCAGCCAGTTGCAGCCCACAGCGCGCCAAAACGCCGCACCAAAGCTCATGGACACCTTGGCCGAGGCAATACCCTGCACGGCACTCAGGTAAGGGTCTTTACCGAACAGATTGCTCAAGTAGCCCAGGCAATAGGCCACGAAAAGCGAGCCGATAAAGTTACCGATGTAGACGAAGACCCAGTTCTTCAGCAGCCCTACCCACTTGGCCCGGCCAGTCAGACAACTGGGAGTGATGACACCACAGTTCCCGGTGAACAACTCAGACCCGGCGATGACCACGAGCATCAGGCCAACAGGGAAAGTGCCCGCGAATATGAGCTTGGCCAATCCACCGAACCCCTCTGCGGTGATGCCCTTACCGGTAGCAATAGCTACCGTGCCTCCAAAGGCGATGTAAGCTCCAGCCAGAAAGCCGAGCACGAGCAACCTGATGATGCTCTCCTCAGCCTTGGCCTTGCCGATAGTGCACGCACTATCCACGATCTCACCTGGTTTCTTGAAACCGACTGTCATTGTGACTCCTCCTTGTGTGATGAGATAAAATTTCTAAGGGGTCATGGGCCCCTTCACCGCAAACTGAGATCGGTCACGTATCAAGTAACTCAACAGATGCGCGGTAACTGCGCGCCCACCAGCATCTCCACTACCCGCCGCGCGCCAAGGGGGGTGCGCAGCACTACCCGCCCCGGATGCTCATCCGTCACCTGACCGATGAGGGCCGCCTCGCGTCCCAGGGGATGCGCCCGCAGCACGGCCAGGGCCTCTTCGGCGGCCTGGGGGACCACGGCGATGATGACCTTGCCCTCATTGGCCACGTAAAGCGGGTCCAAGCCCAGTACCTCGCAGGCGGCGCGCACCTCCTCGCGCACGGGGATGGCCGTTTCCTCTACTTCGATGCCCATCCTCGCGGACATAGCCCACTCGTTGAGGGTGGTAACCAGGCCTCCTCGGGTGGGATCACGCATGCAACGCACCGCGTCGGGGCAGGCGGCCAGCAGCTCGGCGATGAGCCCGTTAAGGGGGGCGCAGTCGCTGAGCAGGGACGAGCCGAACTCCAGCCCTTCCCGTTGCATCATCACCGCCATGCCGTGGTCGCCGACGGTGCCGTTGATCAGAAGCAGGTCACCGGGGCGCAGATTGGATGGCGACAGGTGCATCCCTGCCCGTAGCACCCCCACCCCCGCCGTGTTGATGAACAGGCCATCGGCGGCTCCGTGGTCCACCACTTTGGTGTCGCCGGTCACGATCTGCACTCCGGCCACGCGGGCCGTCTCGGCCATGGAGACCGCTATGCGTTCCAGCGTCTCCAGGGGTAGCCCTTCCTCGATGATAAAACCGGCGCTCAGGTAGCGCGGCTCAGCGCCGCTCACGGCCAGATCGTTCACCGTGCCACATACCGCCAGCTTGCCGATGTCACCGCCGGGGAAGAAGAGGGGTTGAATGACGTAGGAGTCGGTGGTAAAAGCGAGTTTCAGGTTATCGGTTCCGGGTTGCGGGTTTGTCGAACCCGGAACCTGAAGCTCGGAACTTTCAAACCCAATAATCGCCGCGTCGTTCAGTTCCGCTAGAATGGAGCTGTCAAAATGGCGCACGAACACGCGCTCGACCAATTCGTGGCTGAGCTGACCACCGGAACCGTGGGCTAGAAGAATTGTCGGTGATTGGTCTTTCACGTAACTGCTCCCAATTCAGCGACGTTCTCAATGAACAACTGAGCATTGCTCACACAGGAGCGGAAACGACCGAGTTCCAGGTCCTGCCTGGCTTCGTTCGGAAACCCTTGGGCTAATTCCAAACGGTAACGAGCGTGATCACTCCAGTTCACGATAACCTTCCCAGGTGATCTCCCAACCTCGCCGCGGCGGCTGACGCCATCTCCAGGCGAAATCACCACCTCGCTCCACCCGCCGGAGCCCTGCCTGGCGGATGATCTGGCGGATTCGATTCAACTGCCTGGTGAAGAAACCCGTCGGATCGTACAATACCCTGGCATCAAGGCCCAGGTCCAGGTAGAGAGGCGGAAAAGAAGCAAGGAATTCAGCCGGAGTCTTAGCCACCAGGCTCACACGCTGCGATACCCGGGGCAAGACCAGTTCATTCAGCAGGGTGCAGCGGCGGAAGTGCCGCGATGGCAGGTTCTCGATCAAAACAAAAAAGTCCCAATCCCTCGGCTGCGACACCTGCTCGCGTGCAGCCGAGCCGAATAAGGCGACGGCTATCAGATCATCGCCAAAGTGCTTTTTGAGAATGTCCACTACCTCACCGCAGACCGACGGCCTCTGCTCTTCCTCCATCTCGACCTCGCGTTCCAAGCTCTTGCAGGCCCTTGATCCACAAGTTCGCCGCCGCTTCTTTCGGTTACGGGGTGGCAGAATCCGGCATATTGTATTATGGTGAGCTGTTTTTGTCAAAGGCAGTCTCGCTGGCGAGGGTTTCCAGAGCAAGCGGTTTCAGGGCGAGACCTCCCCATACTGATAATAGGCCGCGCAGGCTCCCTCGGCGCTGACCATGCACGGACCCACCGGGGTACGTGGCGAGCAGACGCGCCGGAACAGGGGACACTCCGTCGGCTCTACCACGCCGCGCAGCACCTCACCGCAGCGACAGCCCTTGGGTTCAGCAGCGGGGGGCACTACCTCCACCGGGAAGACGCGGGTCGCGTCACGGTGAGCATACTCCTCACGCAAAGCCAGGCCACTGGCGGGAATAGGGCCAAAACCGCGCCAGTCGGCCACGCTTACCTCGAAGACGCGATACATCATCTCCAGCGCGATGCGATTGCCCTCGGCCCGCACGGTGCGCCCGTAGGCGTTGCCCACCGCCGGTTTCCCCTCCTCTGCCATCTGCACTAACATGTCCACTGCCCGCAGAATGTCCAGCGGTTCGAAGCCGGCCACCACACAAGGCATGCCATACTCCCCAGGCAGGAAACGCCAGGCGTCCGCACCGATGATGGTAGTCACGTGACCGGGGCCGATGATCCCGTCCAACCGCACTTCGCCCGCGTCGAGGATGGCCCGGGTGGCGGGTGGGGTGAGTTTATGCACGCTGAAAACGTAGAAATTGGCGAGGTTTTCCGCCTCGGCCTGCAAAATAGCGGCGGCCACCGTGGGCGCGGTGGTCTCAAACCCCACGCCCAGGAAAATCACCGGACGGTCGGGATTCTGACGGGCGATTTGCAGGGCGTCGAGGGTGGAATAGACCACGCGCACGTCAGCCCCTTGCGAGCGGGCTTCTTGCAGACTGCCACGGCTGCCAGGTACGCGCACCATGTCACCAAAGGTGGTGAGAATGGCCCCGGGCACATCGGCCAGCGCCACAGCCCGGTCCAGATCCCCAGCCGAGGTGACGCATACCGGACAGCCCGGTCCGGAGCTCAATCGCACGGTAGGGGGTAGCAACTGGCGCAGCCCGAACTTGAAGATGGCATGGGTATGGCCGCCGCAGAACTCCATGAACTGCACGGGACGGGTGCTGCGGCGCGCGATGTCCTCCAGCAAGCGCCGGGCCAGGGCGGGATCGCGGAATTCGTCAACGTACTTCATGTTCCGGATCCGTCCACTGCTCCTCGGTAGCCCAGCTCTCCTCTAATTCGGCAAAGAGGGCCAGTGACTCCTGAGCTTCTTCTTCGTTCAACACGCTGATGGCGAAGCCGGTGTGAACAATGACGTAGTCGCCTACTTTGGCCTCGGGGGTCAGCGCCAGGCTGATCTTGCGCCGCACCCCGCCTATCTCGACCTCGGCCTGCTGGCCGTCAATTGATTTGATCAAAGTTGGTATGGCTAAACACATATCATCCCCTCGTATATCGCAGGACGAGAGGCCCTCTCGTCCTAAGGTAGCATTTAATATGTAGAGGTTACTACTCAGGCTAGCAGGCGCACTGTCCTCCCCAGGCTCGTAGCCCCCGTCCCGGGGGCGTCTCGGCTGAGAAAACCGCGCAAAAGACAGCG
>JACIWR010000316.1 GCA_014360845.1 Anaerolineae bacterium | reverse complement strand
TTGGGCACCACAAACACTATCTCCGATGGACTCCCCGACACCTCCAGAACCTTGTGGGCAAACTCCAGGATGGTCATCTCCTGGGGATTACCCAGGTTGACCGGGTACACCTCATCGGAGAAGAGGAGGCGGTACAGACCCTCCACCATGTCATCCACATAGCAGAAGGAGCGCGTGCGCGAGCCATCATCGTACACGGTGAGCGGCTCGCCCAGCAGGGCCTGTTTGACAAAGTTGGGCACCACTCGCCCGTCGTCCAGGCGCATACGGGGGCCGTAGGTGTTGAATATCCGCGCGATGCGCGTTTCCACCCCGTGGGCGCGGTGGTAAGCCATGGTCAACGCCTCGGCAAAGCGCTTGCTCTCATCGTAGACCCCGCGCGGCCCCACAGGGTTGACATTGCCCCAGTAAGTCTCCGGTTGAGGATGCACCAGCGGATCGCCATACACCTCGGAAGTGGAAGCCAGGAGGAAACGCGCTCCCTTTTCCAACGCGAGACCCAACGCCTTATGCGTGCCCAAAGCACCGACCTTCAGCGTCTGAATCGGCTTTTCCAGATAATCCACCGGGCTGGGCAGCGAGGCCAGGTGCAAAACAGCGTCCAATTTACCCTCGACGTAGATGTAGTTGGTCACATCGTGCTTGATGAACAAAAAGCCATCATGACCCGCCAGGTGCGCGATATTGGCCACGCTGCCGGTGCTCAAATTGTCCATGGCAATCACCTGGTGCCCCTCGGCCAGGAAGCGATCACACAGATGCGAACCGATAAACCCAGCTCCACCAGTTATAAGGATACGCAACTCACTACCTCCCAGTAAATTTTTCCCCCCCACAAACCGCCACCCAGTATACACCAGGAGCACAACGCCGTCAATCCTGATAGCCCCGTAGGTCGGGTTGGCAACCCGACCTACGGCCCTGGCGTCGCGCTGGCAGCCTGACCTGCGCTCTCCATAATCCGCCGGTTGAGGGACACCCGTTCCAAGAAGCTGGTGCGCATGTCCTCGTCGGTGATGAGAGCCGCTTTGCGTTGCACCTCCGCTAAGGCACGCTCCAAAGCCGTCTGCGCCTCATCCTCGCGCCCCAGAGCACGCAACGCCTGCGAGGTCAGCCAATGCAATGCCTCACGGCGATAACTGCTATCGCCAAAAGCCCGCCGGGCCTCCGTACAATAAGCCAGCGCCGCCCCCTCATGACCGGTCGCCAGGCAAATCTCGGCCTGCCATAGCAAGCTCTCGCCCCGACTGAGCTGGCGCTCCTCACCGATGGCCCGTATCTCCTCGATAAGAGCGCCGGCGTGTTCCAAATCACCCGGCCGGCCGCGCTGCAAATGAGCTATGGCCAGGCGACCGATGCCGTCGGCCATCTGCGCCGGACCCGGTGCTAACATCACGGCTTCTTGCAAGCAGGCGATGGCCTGGTCTGCATCACCGAGTTCGAGATGCAAAGCAGCGCAGTTACTCAAGTTATCGAAAAGCCCCTCGGCATCTTGAATCTCCTGCCAGAGAGCATGCGCCTGTTGCAGATGCTCCTCCGCCGCCTCGAACTGTCCCAGGCGAATCAATAACTCCCCTAAGTCGTTCATCAGAGTGCCCAGCAACCACTGATCACCGATTTCCTGTTGAATCTCCAAAGCGGTCTGATAGCAGTCGAGGGCCCGGCTATAATCCCCCAGGACATCGGCGTAGATCATGCCCATACGCACGAGAGCCTGCGCCTCGTCCCGTCGGCGACCTACGCGCCGATGCAAGGCCAGCGCCTTTTGAACACTGGACAGAGCGGTCTCATACTCCCCCAAATCGTAATAAGTCGAGGCCAGGCGATCCAGGCTCCGACCGGCCATCGCCACCAAATCACAGACCTCGAATAATTCGTATGCAATGCGAAAATGTTCTAGGGCCTCTCGCGGACGCCCCTGCCAGCGCAAGGCGGAACCCAGATTCCAGTGGGCCATGCCCTGCCCCGGCAGATCCTCGTTTTTTTGGGCCAGTTGCAGGGCATCGCGGGCACTGGCCTCAGCATGATCGTAGTCGCCGATTTTCCAGTAGTATAACGAGCGGCGATTGTAAGCGATGGTCAGGCGTTCCTCATCCTGCAACTCTTGGGCCAGAGCCACCAGAGCCGCGACATCGGCTTCCTGGGCCTCCCGTTGAGCCAGGACATCGTGCACCCCCTCTTGCCCAGATAACACCTCAAAACGAATCTCGGAGTGAGTCCGTCCAGAGCTCTCCAACTCGTCCAGAATGGCCAGGGCCTGGTTGTAGTAAGCGAGAGCCTCCTGGTTGGCATAATCCGCCTGCGCACGCCGTCCGGCCCTTTGCAGATATTCCAGGGCCCTGTCGTAATCATCACTCAGGCGATAGTGATGAGCCAGGAGATCGTAGACCTCTTCCAGACGCCCGGCCAGATGGCGCTCCAGCCACTGCCCAATCTGGCGATGGACCTGGCGGCGAGTGCTGCGCAGGACGGAATTGTACGCCACTTCCTGCAGCAGAGCGTGGTCAAAAGAGTATTCCTGATCCCCCTCAAAACGGGAAGTGGGCAAAAGGTGAACCAATTCACGCTCCTCCAGGGCGGTCAGAGCGTCATCCACGTCATGGTCAACCAAATCGGCCAGCAGATTCCGCCAGAAATTGCGCCCGATGATCGCCGCCCGCTGCAGGGTAACTTTGTGCAGGGGATTCAAGCGGTCAATGCGTGCGCCGAGGATGCCCTGGATGGTCTCCGGCACCCGGATGTCATCCAAGGGGCGGGTGGCCTGCCAGCGATTTTCCTTTTTGACCACCGCCCGCTCCTCGATGTAGGTACGGATGACCTCCTCCAGGAAGAAAGGATTCCCTTCGCTCTTCATCACCGCCAGCTCCGCAAGAGGAGCGATGGAGGGATCGGCGGGGAGCAGAAAATCCACCAGGGAGCGACTTTCCTGAAGGCTGAGGGCGTGCAGGGAAAGGAGTGGATAGCCCAGCTCTCGCATCTTGTTCTGGAGGCGAGTGAGGGCTTCATTGGCCTCGCGCATGGGTCGGCCAATCAGCACCACAAGCAAAGGCACCGCAGTGCGCCAGGAGACCAGCCGGTGCAGGAAGGCCAGGGACGGCCCGTCGGCCCAGTGCAAATCATCCAGGACGAGCACGGTGGGCTGTTCCTGGACGATGGCCTCCAATACCCGTAGCAGGGAGAGGAAAATGCGCTTCTGTCGTTGCTCCGGGGGCAGAGCCAGCAGCGGGTTGTCCGTATCCCGCAGTCCCAGGACGGCGGCCAGCGAGTGAAGCTGATAATCGAACTCAACAGGGGTCAAATGGGGAGGCAGCAGCGCCTGCAACATCTCCTTCAGCCGCGCATAGGTTTGAGTGCCGCTCTCGCTGCCCCGCAACCCCAGGTAACCGCGAAACAAATCGGCCAGGAGCAGATAAGGGGTAGCCTGGCTGTGGGATAACGCACTGCCTTGCAGGACCTGGGCCTGGGGATGAGCCTCGCTCAACCAGCCGAGAAATTCCCTGGCCAGACGGGACTTGCCGATACCCGCTTCACCGAGGATAAACAGCGCTTGCGGGCAACGCTCGGCGACGGCCTTCTCGTAGGCGGCTTTTATGGTCTCCAATTCGGCGTCACGACCGATCATCGGGGCGTGCAGGCCCGCGATGCCGCGCGTCGCGCCGCGCTGCGCTTTGACCCCCAGGACCTGATACACGGTCACCGGCTGCCGCTTGCCCTTCACCCTGATGACCTGAGGCGCGCTGAATTCGAAGGCTGCCTGGGTGCGGCGATAAGTGCTTTCGCTGACCAGAACGCCGCCCGGTGGAGCGGCCGTCTGCAGGCGAGCGGCCAGGTTGACACTATCGCCGGTGACGACGTAATCCCGCTGGCCACGACTGTAGACTTCGCCGGCCACCACCTCGCCGGTGTGAATCCCGATGCGAATCTGAAAACCCTGCCCCATCAACCGCGCCAATTGGGGTCGCAGGCGGTCCAGAGCCTGATGCATGGCCAGAGCAGCCCGGATGGCCCGTTCCGGGTCATCCTCATGAGCGACAGGCGCGCCGAACACGGCCAGGACCGCGTCGCCCACGTATTTCTCCACGCTGCCTTCCAGGCGCTTCACCTCGCGGGACATGGCCGCGAAGTAGAGATTCATCGCCTGGCGCACGGCCTCCGGGTCCAAATGCTCGCTAAGGGCGGTAAACCCCACCACATCGGCGAAGAGCACAGTGACCTGCTTGCGCTCCTCGGTCAAGGGTGCGATCAAGTGGGCTCCACACCGGCCGCAGAAAGCAAAACCTTCCGGGTTTTCGAAATCGCACTCAGGACAACGCATCTTCCCACTCCAGCGGTGATAACATCCCCTGGATCAGCATGAAGACGAAGGCCAGGTCCACCAGGAAGAACCCCTGATCAATCAAACCATGCGCCAAAGCCGCAACCATGGAAGCCATGAGTCCCGCGGCCAGGGGACGCAACGAAGACCGCGCCGACTTCCTGAAAAGACTCAATCCCCGTCGGAAAAAAGCGACCTCCAACCACAGCAGAACGAAGACGCCCAACACCCCCAGTCTGACCCAGAAATCTAACACGAGATTGTGCGGGTGGGAGAGGTCCAACTCCTGCCAGGCGGCCGGCAGCACGTAGCGCGTGCGATACTGATATAAGAAGTTATCCAGCCCCACGCCGGTGAGGGGGTGATCGGCGATCAAATTCAGGGTGGCGCGCCAGAGCTGAAAGCGGAAGAAGGTCGTTCCCGATCGCACGTTCCACAGGGAGGCAAAACGCTCCGTTCCGGCAAAGGGCAGGACGGCCAGGACCACGATGGTCAGCATGACCACGGTCACCAGCAAGGCCCGCCTTCCACGCAAAATGCCCACACCAAGAGCGGCAGCGGGCACGGCCAGCAGCAACGCGCCCCGCGAGAAAGTCAACACCAGACAGGCCAGGACCGGCAGCAAGGCCAGGCTATACAGCCAGCGCCGTCGGCGACCTATGGGCCACAGCAGACCCACGGCCAGCACGGGTAGGGCTCGCTCCAGGAACAGGGCCAGATTATTGGGTGAGCCATAAACGCCTCGCACGCGGCGTACCCCCTCGGCGGTGATCACGTCCCCGGTGACGGCGAACTGCATCAAACCGATGAGGGACATGAGCACAGCGCCCAGCATCCAGGCGTCCACCACGCGCCAGCGCTGCGCCGTGTTCAGGCGGGCCAGGCGCAGCAAAGCGTAAAACAAAGCCGACTCCAGCACCACCACCCGGAAGTCCCGACTGGCCACGCCGAAGTTGGGCGCCCAGGTCAGAGACAGGGCACTCAAGACCACCAGAGCAATCACTCCCCAATCCAGGGCCGTGAGATCGTGCCAGTTCCATCGGCGGCTACTCACACCC
>JACIWR010000315.1 GCA_014360845.1 Anaerolineae bacterium | reverse complement strand
CCTGCCTGTCGCCTTGGATTGGATCAGGCATCACCCCAGCACCGGCTCTTCAGGCCGGTGCTGGAGACGTCGGCTCTTCGGGGTGCTGGTGACCCGTCGCCTTGGATTGGATCAGGCATCACCCCAGCACCGGCTCTTCAGGGTGCCGATGCTGCTGCTTTCAAGCGCGCGCGGTAGGCCCTGATGTAGCGCCGACCGTAGCTATCCCGACCCAACGCCAGATCGGCGGCCAGGATGGCGGGACGCATCTTGGCCGCATCCACGATGGGACAGTTGAGTCCGGCAGCCAGGCAGATGCTGAGGAAGACGGTGTTCAGCAGCTCGCGCTCGGGTAGACCAAAAGAGATATTGCTGGCTCCCAGGGTGAGATTGACCCCCAGCTCGGCCTTGACCTGGCGCATGGCCTGCAGCGTGACCAGACCAGCCTGATCGTTCGCGCCCAGGGTCAGAGCCAGACAGTCAATCAGAATATCCTCGCGGGGGATGCCCAACGCCTCGGCGCGGGCCACGATTTTCCTGGCGATAGCCACCCGCTTCTCAGGATCGTTCTGCGGGATGCCATCGTCATCCATGCACAGGCCGATGACCACCGTGTTGTATTTCTTCACCAGCGGTAGGATGCGCTGCAGGGATGCTTCCTCGCCGCTGACCGAATTGACGATGGGTTTGCCCTGATACACCTCTAAGGCGGCCTCAAGCGCTTCTGGATTGGCGCTGTCAATGCACAGGGGCACGTCCACCGCTTCCATCACGATCTTGACCGCCTCCGGCAGCAGGGCCACTTCGTCCACTCCGGCCACACCCACGTTCACGTCCAGGATATCGGCCCCGGCGGCAACCTGCTGTATGGCTTCCTGGCGCACCATTTCCAGGTCACCTGCCAGGAGGGCGGCGGCTAACTTCTTCTTCCCGGTGGGGTTGATGCGTTCGCCGATGATCACCGTGGGCTGATCGTCACCGATGATCACCGTTTTCGTAGCGCTGGATACCGTTGTCTTCATAAAAAACTCCTTTCCAGGTGTTGGGCATTTCTGCGCCGTCCGGCGCTTCCTTGGGTTGACAAGAAATGAATTCTGCGTTAAGCTTATGGGCGACAGGCTAAACCGGTGAGTTGAATTAGCAGAAAGGGCAAGATGCTACTCGCTCCACTCGATATTGGGACTGTATTGCGAGACCGATATAAGATAGTAGAACGGGTAGGCCAGGGGGGCATGGGAGCGGTCTACCGGGCCGAGGATTTGCGCCTGGAGGGCCGCCAGTGCGCGGTCAAAGAGGTTATTCCTGAACCTGGGGCCAGTCCTGCCGCTTTGGCGCAAGCTCAGGAACAATTCCGCCGTGAGGCCAGTACCCTGGCCCGTCTCGACCACCCCAACTTGCCCAAAGTCTCCGATTTCTTCTCCGAAAATGGCCGTGATTACCTGGTCATGGATTTTGTCCCCGGTCGCGATCTCAAGCAGTTGATGGACGAGGCACGGCGGCATGGGCGGTTCCTGGACGAAGAACAAGTGCTGACCTGGGCAGATCAGCTATGCCAGGCGTTGATATACCTGCACGGGCAGGACCCGCCCATCCTGCACCGTGACATCAAACCTGCTAATGTAAAACTCACTCCGGCGGGCACGATCAAGCTGGTGGATTTTGGCCTGGTCAAAGTGATGGCTCCGGACGACGCGCGTACGATCACCGTTTTGCAGGGCCGCGGGACGGTGCAATATACCCCTCTGGAGCAGTACGGTGGCGACATTGGACACACCGATGCTCGTTCGGACATCTACAGTCTGGGCGCGACCCTCTATCACCTCTTGACCAATTACCCGCCAGCAGACGCTAAACAGCGTTTTCTCCAACCCGATTCCCTGCCCGCGCCCCGGACCTTGAACCCCCGACTTTCCCCTCAGACGGAGAAGGCCATCCTGTGGGCCATGGCCATGCACCCCGATGACCGCCCGGCGAGCGTGGCCGAGTTTCGGGAGGCCTTGCTCGGCGGAATCCGGGAACGGGAAGCTGTAGCCGAAATCGTCGTTCCCGCGGTGGGCCAGTGGCGGGCAGCCCTGAATGCCAACCGCGTGTGGGTGGCCGTCGCCGTGGGTTTGCTCGTCCTCGCTTTGATCACCACTCTACTGGCCCCACCTCTCTCAGCTCCCGCCGCTGGCTCTACGATGACCCCTGCTCCATCGGCTCTGACGGTCACTCCCTGATTTGCTGGCGAAACAGTTGCATCGCCCGCTGGGTCCAGCTCGCAGGCCAGAGGGAGATCAACAGCGGCACAAGGCTCGCGGTCAGCGAGAAGAGCGTGACACTCCAGCGCCCGGAGCGTTCCCAAAGCAACGCTGTACCGGGCACGTTCAGTGCGTAAAGTTCGTAGGCCAGCAGTCCGGCGATTACCGCCCACAGCCCCAGACGCAAGCTCTGCGTCAACGTTTGCCCTCGGGACCATTGAATGGCCAGGCACCCCCCTCCTACTGCGACGATGCCCATCAAAGTGAGGAAAAACGCTACCCCGTCCACTCGTTTGGCTGCTGCCGCCGTCTGATTGCCTGGACCGGCCACCTCCGGCGTGGGACTGGGCGTCGGTGAGGGCAGGGGCGTGGGAGACGGCGTCGGTGACGGCGTCGGCGAGGGCGTGGGAGAAGGCGTGGGTACCACGGTCTCGATGATGGCCGGTTGATCCCCCAGGATGTTGACCCGCATGGTGGGCGGGGAGCCGGTGACCGAGATTTCCAGTTGCCCGGGGCGTTCCAGGGCGATGTCAATGTGGGCCACACCGTCCACGGTTGTTCTTGGCTCCCGTAGCTCCAACCCCTCCTCGACGTAGTAGAAGCGAAATTCCACCGGTGTGCCGTCGGGCACGGGATGACCATTGTGGTCCAGGATGACGTTGGTGCGCAGGCGGAGCGTATCCCCCAGGCCAATTTCCACGGGCACAGGCGTCCCTTCGGTGGTCTCCGGCACGTCGGCGCGCATCACGCGGATGCTCTGGTTCGGGTTTGGCTCCAATCGCGCGATCAGGTTATAGCTGACCCCATCCACGCTGACCGGCGGCGCTCCCTGGGGAGGAAATTCCTGGAACAGAGCCCGCACCGAGGCTTCGATGTAGGATGGTATTTTGCTGTAGACGCAGTAGTAAGCGGTCAACTTGCTGATCTCAGTGGTGTCCAGGTAATAGGGCGCGTTGTAGGCGATGACCACCGTCTTTTTGCCGCGCAGGGCATCGGCGCGCAGACGCAAGAAGGACTTCAGGGCGTCCGATTGGGGGTATTCCTGTGGGTTGTGATCCAACATGGCGAAGATAATCCAGTCCGCCGTGCGGATCAGACTTTCCACGTCCCCAGTGTTCGTTTCCGTTTCGGCGCCGGGCACGGGCAGCCCTAAGAAGGCCATCAGTTGACTGAAGGTGAGGCTGTGAATGCGGGCCGGGTCTACCTGCCCGCTGGCCGTCGGGCCGTAGAGCTGGATGATGGTGTTCTGCAGCGCTTCCGGGGAGATGAAGTCATAGGCCGGGCAACTGGGACAGTCGCGGGCTTGGCGGTCCTCGGTGATTATCAGGATGTTCTCATCCACGACCGGAGGCGGGGGCAGGCGGTCGAGTTCTTCCTGACCGGGATAGATCAGGGTGACCGACTCCTGGGCCATCTGGGCCACTATGCTTTGTCCCTGCCCGACCTGCTCCATCACCTGTTCGGGGTCCGCCTGTACCTGGTCCAGGGCGAAGCGGGGATACAGGCGGTGTTTCAGGCGCAGGATGCGACGCAGGGACTCGTCTACGCGCGCCTGGAAGCTGGGCTCGTTCACGTATCGCTCGCGGAACCAGGTGATGGTGTCTTTGATGTTGGCCAGTTGTGCCGGCCAGGAGTCATTGAGGTCGAATTGGGAGAGCACCAGCAAGTCGTTGCCGGCGTAGAAGGCCTCTTGGGCGATGCGACGATGGTTGAAGGTCTCTAACTTGGGATCGTAATGTTTGCGCACGGCCGGCACTCCCAGAGCGTCGCTGATGATCACGCCACCCGCTGCGCGCCAGCTTCCCAGTTCCGGGATGGACATCAGGGCCTGCATGGCCTGGGGATCGAAACTCACCGGGCGGGTGGTCTCGCGGATGTTGCCTTGAAAGCCCCGGTAGCGAATGTGGGAGGTCATCAGTGCATCGGTGATGGCCAGCGGATCGGTGCCCTGGGGGTCGGTGACAGCGATGAAGGGCGGCAACTCCACTTTGAGCAGTTCCTGGAGTGATTTGGAGACGGTGGAGACTTCCTCGTCAGCGCGGCGGTCGCTACCCCCGTGACCGGGGAAATGTTTGGCCACGGTGGCCACTTTGCCAGCACTGCCCACGTGGACTCCGTGGATGTATGCTTTGCCGAACTTGCTCACCCAGTAGGGGTCGCCGCCGAAGCAGCGAGTGCCCAGGTCGCCGCGCAGCCCGGGGCGCGGATTGTCCAATACGTCCAGGGAGGGGCCGAAGAGCAGGTTAATGCCCATGGCCGCCAGTTCCCGGCCCACGATCTGCCCCACGGCCTCGGCGTTGCTCTCTTTCCAGGTTGCGCCCAGGGCCATGTTGTTGGGCAGGGCGGTGACCCCGCCGCTGATGCGCGTGTAGGGATAGCCGTCGCCTTCGTGGTCTATGCCGATGAACAAAGGGATAAATGGGCCTTGCCGGGCGGGGGTCGGCGTCGCCGTGGCCTCGCTTGTCTCCTGGGGCGGATAACTGGCGAGAAAAGCCCACTCCTGGAGCTGACGGGTCAACTCGGCTACCTGGCGTGGGGTGTCCTCATTGTTGACGAAGTTCTCGTTGGAGGCCAGGAGGACGACTCCGCCGACGTGGTATTCGGTGATCAGCTCCACGATGTCCGAGCCTTCGCTCACATCATTGCCGACGAAGGTCACCAGGAAAAGCTGCCCCACTTTCTCCTCGACGGTCATCTGGGACATCAGTTGCTCGACGAAGGGGTCTTCCCCCTGGGCCAGCACCCGGATGGGCTGCAACAGGGTCAGGAGCAGGGCTATATTGGTGATGATCAAACCTATCTTGCGCATCGCAACTCGATCCTGGGTCAAGAGCCCGTAAGAATGACTACCCGATCCGACAGGCATAGTATACCCCGTTCGGGCCAAAGCGTCAACTGTGAACGTTACTACTCAGGCTAGCAGGCGCACTGTCCTCCCCAGGCTCGTAGCCCCCGTCCCGGGGGCGTCTCGGTTGAGAAAACCGCGCAAAAGACAGCGTCTTGCCGCATGGAACGTCCCCGGGACGGGGACTTGGAGCATAGGCTGAGTAGTCACCTGTGAACTTTCTATGGGGTGCGATTCAGTCTGGGGGCAGGTTTGTCCCGTAGCGACCGACCGCTGCTGCGCCCTGAGTGAAATCGAAGGGCTGCGCCCTGAGCGGAGACG
>JACIWR010000314.1 GCA_014360845.1 Anaerolineae bacterium | reverse complement strand
AAATTCATTATGGGCAAGCCCTAGCCTCTTTTCCGGCCCCTTTACGGAGCTTTCTCCCTTTTTCACCTGCCTGTATGTCCCCAACACGATACGCTCACTAAATCTGTAGTGGGGTGCGTCAGTTTTGGGGCAAGTTTGCGCCTTGTAAGGGTGCAGCGTGCTGCGCCCCTACGAAGGACATGCTCTGCCCGCCGTCTCGACACCCTTAACCTGGAGGCACGAGGTGCGCGGGCAAATCCACGCCGCTGGTGGCCCAGGCCGTCTCCACCAGGGCGTAGAGTCCCCCGGCGACCAGCGAATGTCCGCCCAGCACTACCGGGACCGGCGCATTCATCGCGGCCATGGTCAAATCGCGCACGAAGGGATCGGCGATAGCCTCCGGCTGGCGCAGGTCCGAGGCGAAGCGATCAGCAGCGGGGGGCCATATTCGGCGATGGGCAAAGAGCACACGAGTGTCGAGAAAAATTGCCTGACTCATCTCCGCCAGGATAGCGAAGAATTTCTCCACCCCCACCTGGTCCAAAAGATAACCCAGAAGGGAACGCACCTCACCCCGCGCCTGACGTCCACTGGCTCGCATCCCCCGCTCCTCGGCGAATAGGCGCACGCGACAGGCCGTTTCCCGTTCCAGATAAGCCCAGGTCGTGGCTGAGACCCGGCCGGCGACCAACACCTCGGCATCGCGGTCCACAAGATAGCTCATAGCCCGCCGGATGTGCGAAGTGTCCAGTTCCAGGCTGTCCAGATAGGCCCGGGTGTGGGGTCCCAGGTCGGGATGGCCACTCAGGGTCATCAGGTCTGTAGGGGTATCCACGTCCAGTTGAGTGGCGGCAGTGCGGGGCAACTCGTGAATGGGTAATCCCACCACTTCGCCCAGTTGCCAGCCCAGATCGTTGTCCGCTTCGGGCAGCGTAATCGTCTCCAGGACGTAGGTCGGGGTAAAAGCGGCGAAATCGGTGGAGTAGAAGTTGTTGGTGATGAGCAGTCGGTCGGCCAGGCGCAACTCCTCAGCAATGCTGCTCATCTGCTCGACGGAGATGAGCGGGCCGCTGCCCCCACCCATGTAGAAGACTTTGCGCAATCCATATTTCTCCACCAGGGCCCTCAACCGCGTGCCGAAGTGAAAGGATTCCCCGGCCGGGTCCAACTCGACTGTGACGGGGTAGCGCGTCAACAGGCGTACCAGGGCCGGATCATTGGTGGAGACCACGATAGGCGCGAAAGCTCCGCTGGTCAGAGCCCGTTCCACCATATCACAGGTGATGGCCCGCCGCGCACCGGCCACCATGCGCTCGGCGGGGCTGGCCTCGGTGTTGCCCGTCATAATCAACAAGGCGACTTGATTGTTCTCGCCTGGTGCTATAGTCATCATCCGTGTTTGAACTCCTAACCCGGCCTAGCCGGGACCAGAAAGCTCTACCACAAAGGACGCAAAGAGCACGAAAGGGGAGTATGTTTTTTCCCTGTGAGTCTTTGGAGTCCTGCGTGTCCTTTGTGGTGAAATTCTTACCCGACGAGCAAGGATCTCCCTTGGCAGGTACTGATGTGCAAGAATTTCATCAATTCGAGACTATCACGTGCCCTCCACCAATCCGCCGGGCTGGCATTGCCGGCAGAAACTGGTGATGCGCTTTTGAGCGGTTATCTCCGATATCCGCGTACCGCAGCGGGGGCAGGGCTCGCCGCCCCGCCGATGAACACGCAAAAAATCCCGAATTTCGAGGTGAATATCCGCGCCGACCCGCTGACGCAGCACCGTGATGGCCTCCGACAACACGTGACGCATGGCCTCGTATAAGCGCGCCTCTTCCTCCTCGGTGAGTTGCGGGCGTTTGCGAAAGGGGCTGAGGCCCGCCTGCCAGAGTATCTCGTCCGCGTAAGCATTTCCCACGCCGGCCACGAAGTCCTGCCGGGTGAGCACCCGCTTGATCTCCCCCCGATACCGCCGCAACCGCTCGCGGAACACCTCCAGCGTCAATGCGGGGTCCAGGGCATCGGGGCCCAGTTCGCTAAACCCCGG
Organism: Anaerolineae bacterium; assembly: GCA_014360845.1. GTDB lineage: Bacteria > Chloroflexota > Anaerolineae > JACIWR01 > JACIWR01 > JACIWR01. The sequence continues at coordinate 3,373 of JACIWR010000314.1, read as the reverse complement.
CACGCGGGCCAGATCATCCGTCAGATAAATCTTGCCCATCGAGCGCTGATCGCTGTAGCGCAATTCGTGACCATCGTCCAGGGTGAGCACCAGATAGGTGCGCGGCAGACGCCCGGCCTCCGGCAGGCAGTATTGCAGGCGACCGGCCAGCATCGGATTGAAGACCAGATAATGCCCCGAGTCCAAATCCAACAGCAGGAACTTGCCATGACGACGCGCTGCCGCCACCCGCTCGCCTGTCAAGCGCGCGGCGAAATCGCCATTCACCAGAGGGCGAATCACCGTGGGTCGCACTACCTCCACGCCGGCAATCTCGTGCCCCACTACGTGCTCCGCCAAGAACTCACGAATAACTTCCAGGTCTGGTAACTCAGGCATGATCCCTCCCCCGTATCTTCTCAAAATGTAGGGGCGAACCCTTGCGGTCGCCCAGGCGGGCAGGTGCAAGACCTGCCCCTACCCCAAATTATTGAGAAGATACCCTCCCCCGAATTCACAGCCATCGTGTGGGGGTCATTCGCATTGCGAAAGCTCCTGGGCCCGGGCTATTTTCCACTCCAGGCGAGCCAGGCGGTGTTGCAATTCATGGAGCTCACGCTGGTGTCGCGCATCGGTAAGCGTTGTGGGTAAGGCGTCAATGGCCAAACGGGTCATTTGTGCCGCCGTCAAACAGTCCCGCCGCGACCATTCGTAGTACTTGGCCAGCTCGATGCAAGCCCACACTTCATGGCCACCCCCATCTCGCGCCAACTCCTCCCAGATGACCACTGCCTCGTCATGCCGCCCCTGTCGCTTGAGCAGGAGGGAAAGGTCCCGACGCACCACGGCCCGCACCTCAGCGTCCAAGGGAAAGGTCAAAGCCGCCCGATACGCCTCTTCCGCCCGCTCCGGCATGGTCAACTGCTCGTACCAGCGCCCCAGACTGTGCAAATCGCTTCCGCAGAGGTCGTTTTCCGAGTGTAAAGGATCAACTATAGCCGCGCACAGGCGAGCGGCTAAGGTCACCAGGGAGAGGATGTCCTGGACGTTGTGATAAAAGACGCGCTTCATAGGACGCGCGTCGCCCGTGCGCAGATAGTCGAAGTAGAGACGAGGGATCAACCAGCCGGGGACGTCGGCGTCCTCCCGCCTCACGTTCAGGATGTTCTCCTCCAGCGAGGAGAGAGCACAAGATGACAAGCGCTTGCTCCACAGCCGCCGCGCCGGGAACAGCAAATCCAAATGTGGCATATTGGTCCAGGGCGACGCCATACGCGCCAGGGTGAAGCGCGTGCCGAGCAGCGGCAGGTCGAAGGCGCGGCCATTGAAACTGACCACGGCTGTGACGCCCTCCACGGCCTCGTTCACCAAGTGGAGCAGGGCTCGCTCTTCGACCACATCGCGCATGAAGAATTGCCGCACAAGGAAAGCGTCACCGGTGTAAAACCCCAGCCCCACCAGGAAAGCATAGGTTCCCGTCCCACCGGCCAGACCTGTAGTCTCCGTATCAATGAACACCGCCCGGCGCAAATCTACCTCCGACGCATCATCCCGGCAGAGAAGGGCCGCCGTCTGAGGCTCGTGCTCCCAAAGAGCGGCCAGGGTCAGGTTCCCGTGGCGGTGATCCAGAGGATACCTGGTCTCGGTGACGAAGCAAGGGCCGTGCTCGGAGTGAGTCACCTCTCCGTCCACCAGTTCCTCGATGGCGGGACCTCGTCGCCGAGGGGGCGGTTGAAGGGTGGCCAGGCCCCGTTGCAGGCCAAGACGCCGCAATTGCTCGTGCAGTTCTGGAGAAGTCATCGCTATTCACCTGCCCGGTGGGGCCAGCGTGGGAGTAAGTTTGACGGGCTTAACGGGTGTTCCGCTGGGTGTTATCGTCGCCACCGGTGTGGCGGTATTCAGGATCAGGGGAGGCACCGGTCCCTGAGTCGAAAGCCAGCCATCCCGTTCCAGGCGTTGACGTATGCTGATGCTGGCCAGGCCCAAGCAGTAAAGCAGGGATACGGCAAGGATAACGGCGGTTACGAAGCCGCAAGAGATGCGTTGTCGGTGGGACAGGCTAGCAAGCCAGCGAAAGGGCCTTCTCACTCTCTCCGCTCCTCATCAAGGCATGGTGGTTGTTGTAGGTTCCAGGGTAGGTATAGGCAACAAAGTCGGTGGCAGGGACGTCTCTTCCCCCGCTGGTGTAGGCGTCTCGACAGCCGTCGCTGTCGAGGTTACGGTCGGCGTGCTGGTGGCCGTAGGTACCTCCGTCGCTGTGGCGGTTGGCGTCCCTGTCGGCGTGGGGGTTAACGTCACCGTAGCGGTTGCCGTGGGCGTTTCCGTCGGCAGGCTGGTGGCCGTGGGTGTCGCTGTCGGCGGTGAGGTTGGCGTCCCGGTTGCCGTGGGCGTTCCCGTGGGCGGCGGCGAGGTGGGGGTCTCAGTGGCCGTGGCCGTCGCGGTGGCCGTTGGCGTCAAGGTGGAAGTGGCGGTGACCGTAGGCGTGGGAGTGTCGGTCGGTGTCTCCGTCGGTGTCGCTGTCGGCGTCTCGGTCGGGGTCTCCGTCGGCGTCGCCGTGGGAGGGGGCGTCGGCCAGGATTGGGTCGGAGTGAAAGCCAGGGTCGGGGTCCAGGTGAGAGTCACAAACGGTGTGGGCGTGGAAGTCCACCTCGGCGTGGCTGTGGAGGTCAGGGTAGGGGTCAAGGTGGGTTCTGCGGCGGAAGGAGCAATGGCCAGTGCTACCAGCCCCAGGCAATAGCAAGGCAATGTCAACAGGATAATGGCCACCAATACCCCGTAGGTCGTTCGTTGACTGTCCGTCAAATCGGCGACCCATTCCATGAATCCACTCACCACTCAGAACCTCCCCTCATTCTCGCCTCCCCTCATCTCCCTCTGAAGGTCGCTGTCGTCCGGGACCCAACTTCCGCTGTTAACGCTGCTATGATAACATCTTTCAACGTGGATGTCAAACTTTCCCTCTCTTCAGGGTGCGCTTCAGTTTTGGGGCAGGTTAAGGGCTACGCTGAGAGCGCACGGCGACGAAGCCCTGCAGCCCGGAGCTGGAAGCTCAGGGCGCTTGCAGCGCCCTTCCGCTGCTCAGCCTGGGGCTTTGAGCTCCAGGCGAGGCCAGCCAGCGAGCTTTCGGGAGGGTTTCTCCCAAGCCGCTGCCTTAACTTGCTGCCTATGAGCTCAGCCGAACGGTTGGCGGCGGTTACAGCGTGTAGGCTCCTGGGCTTCGGACACCTGCCGAGCGACGTCATTGCGCAGAAGAGTCCAAAGAGCCGCCTACCTGCCGTCTGAGGTGGCGGGTAGGGCTCTCTGCCTTAGACCAATAGAGCAGAATCGTTATACCAATTGCCGTTTCAAAGACCACAAATGCGTGGGTAGCAAGCCAACCGCGTTGGCCGTCAAA
>JACIWR010000313.1 GCA_014360845.1 Anaerolineae bacterium | reverse complement strand
GGGGGTGGACTGTGCGCCTGATAGCCTGTGTATTAACGTGCGTTAAACAAAGAAGCGGCGCTAACTCCCTCACCAGGAGCTCGCGCCGCTTCTGGATCGCGCCCCATTCACGCCTTGGTCGGCACTCCAGCTTCTTTGGCCGCTTGCTTGATCTCGCGGATGCTGGTGAATGCGGCGGAATCCCCAACCAGCACACCTATGTGCACCTCTAGAGCGGGCACGTCTTTTTTGACCTTCTCCTGCCCCTCCCCCGCGACCTGTTCCCGATCCTGAAGGGGGTAGAAATATTGGATGGCCCGTCCCAAACGGTCGGTCAGCTTATCCCGCAGAGCTGTCACCCTGTCGGGCACGGTGAGCACGAGGAACTCAGACTTGCTGAGATGCCCCACAAAATCATTCATGGAGCCGACTTCGTCCAGCGTATTGCTGATAATCAGTCCTACTGCCCGCAAGGCGTCATCCCCGGCTACAAAGCCATAGGCGTCGTTGAAAGCCTTCACGTTGGCCAGGCGGATATACAGGACCGCCCAATCCTCGCGCCCCAGCAGTGACCTCAGCCTGTCATCCAAAATCTCGGTCTCGGGCAGGCCGGTAACGGGGCTGACCAGACTTCCATGTCCCGCCCGGCGCATAATGTTCCGCACCCGCAAACGCAATTCCTGCATGTCGAAGGGCTTGGTGATGTAATCTACGGCCCCCAGCTTGAGCCCGGTGATGCGATCATCCCGCTCCTTCAACTCGGTGAGAAAGATGACCGGAATCCTGCTGGTGCGCAGGTTACGCTGCAGCCGGCGGTACACTTCATACCCCACTATATCCGGTAAGCGAATATCCTGGAGAATCAAATCCGGCGGGGTCTCCTGGCATATCTTGAGGGCATCCTCTCCCATGCAGGCGGTGAGGACATCGTATCCTTGGGCCTGAAAATAGGTAGCCAACATTTCCAGGGTATCGGGATCGTCCTCCACGATGAGAATAGTTTTCCTGGCAGGCATAGCTTACCTCCGCCCCCGTTCCTGCCTGCGCGGTCAGCCTACTCCACAGGTTCTTTGGGGATCTCGAAGCTGCAGACCGGATCACCGGTAGCGATGCATTGCGTCTCGCGTACCCGGAATTCCTTGCCGCCGCTGACCCAGTGCAGCCCGCCTTGCAGCAAACCAACCGCAGCGTGACAAATCGGCTTATCTGAATGACGCCCCCAACATACCGGGCAGCGTTCGATAATGTAGATAAAGTGATCACCGTGTTCTTCAACCCGGCTTATCTGATCGCTGAATTGGGTGAACACCTTGGCCATGGCCGGGAGACCGATTTTCAGCTTCGCGCTCAAGGGCAAAGCCTTCATGGCGAATCCGGTCATGCCCACAGCCGGGCCAAAAGCATCCAAACCGTGCTTAATCGCCGCGCGTCCGGCGCGCATGGCCAGCCCGCGCCCCCCACGAGGGCCGTACATCTCATCCAATCCCTGATTAAGCGCGGCAAAGTCGGCGAAATCGAAGTCTTTGTGCAAGTCGTCGGGCGGATAATTATCAACTAAATGAGCAAGACCGGCGATTTTCAGGATAGCGTTCAGGCCGTTCTTGCCCATTATATCCTCCAGAACCAACAAATAGATGCGTGCAATTTTATTAGGGTAATACAATCCACTTTTTTCTAGTGACACGATGGTCCCTCCTTAGACACAACGATGAACATGGCTACCAGTTTGTGAGTACTACCTGATGGCCAGAACCGCGATGCAATTTGCTAGACTATTTTGGCCAGTTCCTCAGCGGCGCGGCGCATATCCAGGAAGAGCAGACCCAGCTTGGCTTGCTTGCGAGCCATCACGGTGAGGACGGCTTCCTCTCCAACGGACATCAGGACTACGTACCCGTTTTCACCCTTGATGTACACCTGATCCAACATGCCGCGCCCCAACTCGCCGGCAATGCGCTCGCCCAGGGAGAGCATAGCAGCAGACATAGCGGACACGCGGTCTTCCTCCACACCGGCGGGCAGGGACGAGGCCATAATCAATCCGTCCACGCTGACCACCGCCGAAGCTTCGATATCCGGTGTACTTACCTGCAAATCTTTCAAACAGGCCACCATTTGCTCCGTTCGTGATTTTGTCATTGCTGTATTCCTCCTGTTGTGAGTCCACTGTTGCCTGGCCGGATCGCTCTCTCGCTCAAGAGAAAGCACCCCAAGCTTCTATAAGAATACAGAGACGTGAGGAGCACCCCCTCACGTCTTGGTCTGCCCCCCGGCCATTATGTTATAATTATACCACATTTATGTAATTTGACAACGCTGAATTCATGAGATTTTTCCGCCTGTGCGGCTGTAGGACAACTGCTCGCAGCAAGTAGGTCGGGCCCGCGGCCCGACGCGAATGCGGCGGGGCGTGGTCCCGACCCACTCCGGCGGCAGGGCTAATTGGCAGGGCCGTGCATCGCTTGCGAGACCAACTGGGGCACCAGGCTCAGCGCCTCACCCAGCCGGCTCACATCTCGCCCGCCCGCCTGGGCCAGCGTCGGCTTACCGCCGCCGCCCCCGCCAACCACCTGCGCCACGGCTTTGACCAGTTGCCCGGCATGGAGACCCCGCTGCACCAGATCGGGAGTGATGGCGGCCACAAAATGCGGTTTGCCGGACATCACCGCCCCCAGCACTATGACCCCAGAGCCCATGCGGTTGCGGAACCAGTCACTCATCTCGCGCAGGGTCTCGATGTTCATCGCCTCCACCTGGGCAGCGAGAACGCTGACCCCGTCCACCTCACGCACCTGGGCCAGCAGCGCTTCAAAATCGCGCTGAGCAATCTTGCGCTGCAGACGCTCAATCTCCTTCTCGCGCTTCTGAAGCTCGCCCATCAGGCTCAATACTTTGCGGTCTACTTCCTCCGGGCTGCAGTTCAGGTACGCCGCGGCTGCATCCAGGACGTTCAAGCGCCGCTGCACTAACTGCTGCGCCGCGCGACCGGTCACCGCCTCAATGCGGCGCACTCCTGCTCCCACGCTCGATTCGGAGATGATGCGAAAGAGGCCGATCTCACCGGTGCGCCGCACATGGGTCCCGCCACACAATTCATGACTGAAGGGCTGATCCGGCGACCCAATCTTGATGGTGCGCACCCTTTCGCCGTATTTCTCCCCGAAGAGAGCTATGGCCCCTTTTTCTATAGCAGACCGGTAATCGGTGTGCTCCACTTCCAGGGGATAGTTGGCCAGAATGGCTTCATTGACCGAGCGCTCGACCGCGTCCAACTCGTCTTGAGTGAGCATGGCCGAGTGCGTGAAATCGAACCGCAGCCGGTCTGGAGCGACCAAGGACCCCGCCTGCTGGACGTGCTCGCCGAGGATGTAGCGCAGTTCACTGTGCAGCAGGTGTGTCGCCGTGTGATTGCGAGCGATGTCCATCCGGCGCTCGTAGTCCACCAGGGCCCAGGCATCATCACCCACGCGGGGCGTGCCGGACGTCACTTTGCCGCGATGCACAATCAACCCCGACAGGGGACGATACGCTTCCTCAACCTCCACCTTCCAGCGGGGTTCCTCTTCGTCGCCCTCATAGTGAGCGATGAAGCCGGTATCACACACCTGACCACCGCTCTCCACGTAGAAGGGCGTGCTGGCCAGCACTACCTCGACCTCGTCGCCCTCTTTGGCTTTGGTGACGAGTTGCCCGCCCTTGAGTATGGCCACAACTTCGCTCTCCACATCCACCCGATCCTCATAAACGTGCAACACGCCCTCGGGCGGCAGCTTGCCCTTCCGCTTGAGCTCATCCAGCAAGCGACTGTAGATGGCCATCTCGGATTCGGGCAGAGCTTCGAAGCGGTGTCCGGCGCTGCTTATCTGTTTGTGCTCTTCCATCGCCCGCCAGTAACCGGCCTCATCTACGGTAAACCCGTGCTCCTCGGCGATGTCCTTGGTCAAATCCAGAGGGAAGCCGCGCTCGGACCACAGGAGAAAGGCTTTCTCGCCGGGAATTACTGTCTCACCCGCCGCCTGCAACTCCTCCATGATTTCGTCCAGAAGGGCCAGCCCCGAATCCAGGGTACGGTAGAAGCGCTTCTCTTCCTGAGTGATGGTCTCCAGAATAAACTCGCGCCGGGCATTGAGCTCGGTGAAGTGAGGCCCCATCACCTCGATCACGACCTTGGCTATCTCGGCCAAAAAGGGTTTCTGGAATCCGATTTTCCGCCCGAAGCGAGCAGCACGGCGCAGGATCATGCGCAATACGTAGTTGCGCCCTTCGTTGCCGGGTAGCACGCCGTCGCCGATGAGAAAGGTGATGGCCCGTCCGTGATCGGCGATGACGCGATAGGCGACGATGTTCTCCTCCCGCTCAGCATCGCTGTGCCCCGCCAACTCCTGGATGCGGTCCATGATGGGGGTGAACAGGTCGGTCGCGTAGTTGGAATCTACCCCCTGGAGTATGGCCACCAGCCGCTCGAAGCCAGCGCCGGTATCTATGTGCTTGGCCGGCAACGGCTCCAGGCGACCGGTCTCGTCGCGGTTATATTGGATGAACACCAGGTTCCACAGCTCGATGAAGCGCCCGCAATCCCCGTTCACTCCGCACACGTGACCGGGCACATGTTTTTTGTCACAGTATTCCGGCCCCCGGTCATAGTGGATCTCGCTGCACGGTCCACACGGTCCCGTGTCGCCCATCTCCCAGAAATTGTCCTTGCGGCCAAAGAACAGGATATGTTGCGGATTGATGTCGGTCACCTCCCGCCACCAGTGCGCCGCCTCCTCGTCGGGCTCCAGCTCGCCCTGATCGTCCTTGAACACCGTGGCCCACAACCGCTCTTTGGGCAGCTTCCATACTTCGGTCAGCAGCTCCCAGGCCCAGGCAATGGCTTCTTTCTTGTAATAGTCCCCAAAGCTCCAATTGCCCAGCATCTCAAAGAAGGTATGGTGATAGGTGTCGCGTCCCACGTCGTCCAGGTCGTTGTGTTTGCCTGAGACGCGCATACACTTCTGGGTGTCTGCCGCGCGCGTGTAGGATCGCTTCTCCAACCCCAGAAACACGTTTTTAAACTGATTCATCCCCGCGTTGGTGAAAAGCAGTGTGGGATCATCCTCCGGCACGAGGGAGGCGCTGGGCACGATGGTATGTCCCTTACTGGCAAAGAAATCGAGAAAACTCTGGCGTATTTCAGCGCTTGTCATGTTCATCTTTCGTTCTCCTCAAATAGGCAAGACTCACCCTACAGGAGTTAAATTTTAGTTCAAATCACCGATAAAGTCAAAAGCCTTCCGAACCCACGCTCTCTCTCGCTCTCGCGGAGTTGAACTCCGCGAGAGCAGGTAAAGTTTGCCCCTTGTAGGGGCCGCAGCGGCGCTGCGCCTCATGGGCATCAAGTTAAGGCTGCGGCTTGGGAGAAACCCTCCCGAAAGCTCGCCGG
>JACIWR010000312.1 GCA_014360845.1 Anaerolineae bacterium | reverse complement strand
CTTCCCTCGCCCGCTGGAAACACGAGGCGGTGAAGGCGCGCAGTTTGGCCGCGCGCTCGTCGTTTTTCGCGCTGCGCAGTTGGGCGTATGTCTCCTCTGCTTCGTGCCGGAATTCCGCCTCCAGGGCGTCTCGCTCGGCGCGGTAAAGGGGCATACGGGTGGGGTAGTCGCGGATCACGGCGCGGTGTAATCGCTCGTGATGCCACCACAGGGTCTCGGGATCGTAGGTGCCCGTGGGCTCGGGGCCCAGGGGCGGCAGGCCGGCCCCGCCCAGATACACGGGCTTGAACACCCCGGTACACGTGCCGGAAGTCCCTGTCACCCAGCAGGTGGGGAGGTCGGGGCGCAGGTGAGCGACCATAGCGCCGGTGGATTGGCTGGGGCGGGTCGGGCCAGCGCTGGCATGGACACAAAGGGTGTCCATCAGCCAGCCTTTACCCGGGTTCCAGGCAGGGTCCTCAGCGGTGCGGGGGCCGTGATCGCGCAGGGCGGTCATCATCGTCTCCACCGTGATGTGGCCCTTCTGAGCGGTCAGCAGGGCCGTCGAACGGCGTTGGCGCGCCCGGCAGCCGTCCAGGCGAGTGTACAGAAAGTCAGAATAACAGCGGGCGAAGTGAAAATCTTCTCCGGCCTTACACCACCCTTTTTCGATGGCGTGCTCCACCAGACCGGGCGAGGCCATGTCCCACTCGTGACCGATGGTCAGGCCGTTGGAGATGGTGCGCACGTCGCGCACCCGCTCGGCGGCCCAGAATTTGCCCGCCGTCTCCAGGACCCAGGCTTCTTGAGGGTCGGCGATGATGAATGAGTTGTGGTAATAGGTCTTGTGCTGGAAGCCGCAGTTGCCACCCTGGCCGTAGGTCTCCAGGAGCTCGATGATCACTTGCAACGCCCGCTGCGCGGTGTCGGCTCGCTCCAGGGCCAGGCGGATGAAGTCCATCCCGATGAGGCCCGGCTTCTTTTCGTAGGGCTCTTTGGTGAACACTGCTTCGTTGCCAATGGCCACGCCGCACTCGTTAGCGCCCATCTCGCAGCCCCAAATCCAGAAGGGTTTGGCAAGCAATACCTCGTAAGTCTCCGGCACCTGGGGGATTTCGATGTAGGTGCATTTGACGGTGGCCCCGGGTTGGTGCTGGGCGTGGGGGATGTGCACCAGCATGTGGGCTTCGTTGGGCTCGCGGTCGCTGTTTTTCGCCAGGATGACTGAGCCGTCGGCTGTGGCCTCACCGACGGCGACCAGGGTATCGCACATGGGGTCCCTCCCTGTTCACAAGAAGCGTTCTACGAATGAGATGGAATAAGCTCCGGCATAAGCGAAGATTGTGGTCTTGATCGTCTTACCCAGCCAGCAGAAAAGCAGGAAGCGCCACAGGGGGTAGCGCAGCACGCCAGCGGCGATGCCGGCCAGGTCAAATACGGGGTTGGGAATGACGGAGAGGACGAAGACCGTCCACCCGCCGTGGCGACGCATCCAGCGCTCCAGGCGTTGGTACATCTCCTGGTTTTCGATAATCGCCCGGCCCCCGTAACCGGCCATATAACCGGTGAGCTCGCCTAAGGCTTCGCCTGGCCCGGCGCATAACCCGACGCCCAGGGGATGCAGCACGCTGCCCATGGCGAATACCACGGCCAGACTGGGCGCGGGCAGGATCACAGTGGCGTTGCCCAGCAGGCTGATGGCAAAAACCCCGGGATAGCCATAGGCCCGGAAGCGCTGGATTTCGTCCGCCAGGTAGACCACCGTGACCGTGATGATCACCACCAGCACCAGGGCCACTGCTTGCCTGATCCATTCCCGGCCTGGACCCTTTCGCGTCTTTGTGAGGGGTCTTTCGTCCACTGTCAATCCTTTGTCGCTACGCGCCGTGCAATGTGCGGCGCGTGCCCGGTTTGCAGACTTCCGAGGTCTCGAGGGCTTCGGAAGCCTGTCTGTTTCGTGTCTCAAAATATAGTAGGTCGGGCCCGTGGCCCGACGCGGATGCGGCGGGGCATGGCCCCGCCTTTGCGGTCGCCCATAGGGCAGGGGCAAGACCTGTCCCTACCCCAAATTATGATCTGGCTTGGGCATGGGCGCGCCGATACGCACCACCTTGGCGTCTCGGCCGGGTACTCCTTGCGTGGCGTTCACCGTGTCCACCACCAGGGGAGCCTGGGTTACTATCCAATTATAGTCATACACCGTGTGTCCGGAGATGATGAGCACCACATCGCTGGCGGCCAGCGCTTCCGCCGTAAGGGGGACGGATTCCAGTTCCACCTCCTCGCGCCAGAAGACGTCGCGGCCCACGCGATAGCGCGGCACATAAGGGTCATTATATTGCACCTGGGCCCCGCGCTCCAGGAGCAATTCGATGATACGTTCCGCCGGGGAATTGCGGGCGTCATCCACATCGCGCTTGAAGGCCACACCCAGCACCAGCACGCGCGCGCCGCGCAGAGCCTTGCCCCGGTCGCTCAGCGCCGCCGATACCTTCTCCACCACGTGATAGGGCATGTCTTGGTTGACCTCGGCGGCCAGCTCGATGAACTTGGTGTAGAAGTCATATTCGCGCGCCTTCCAGGAGAGGTAATAGGGGTCCACGGGAATGCAGTGACCGCCCACGCCTGGCCCTGGGTAGAAGGGCATGAACCCGAAGGGTTTGGTGGAAGCGGCGGCGATCACCTCCCAGAAATCAATGCCCATCCGTTCGGAGAGCAGAGCCAGCTCGTTCACCAGAGCGATGTTCACGCTGCGGAAGATGTTCTCCAGGAGCTTGGTCATCTCCGCGGCCCGCGGGCTGGAGACGACGTGCACGTGTCCGAACAAGCGTGATAGTAGCGCTCGCGCCAACTCGGTGCAACGGGGCGTGAGGCCGCCGACCACTTTGGGGGTGTTGTGCACCCCGTGCGTCTTATCGCCGGGGTTGATGCGTTCCGGCGAGAACGCCAGGTGGAAGTCTTGTCCCGCTTTCAGGCCGCTGCGTTCCAGGATGGGCATAATCACCTCCTCGGTGGTGCCGGGGTAGGTGGTGCTTTGCAGAATGATGAGCTGCCCCACCTGTAAGCGGGGGACGATGCTTTCCGCCGCACTGATGATGAAGGAGAGATCGGGCGCTTTCATCTCGTCGAAGGGCGTGGGCACGCAGATGAACACAGCATCCACTTGGCGTAACACATCATAGTCGCTGGTCGCCCGCAGCACCCCGTTTTCCACCAGAGCGGCCACCACGTCACTTTCCACATCCTGGATGTAGCTCTTGCCCTCTTGCAGGGATTTGACCTTGCGCTCGTCCAGGTCCAGACCGACCACGGTGAATCCCGCGCAGGCGAAACCGACGGCCAGGGGCAGTCCCACATACCCCAGACCGATGACGCACACCAGCGCGGAGTTGTCTTCAATCTTCTCTCGCAGGCTCACCTTGTCCTACCTCCTGGGAATGGGTCTTGCTGATGTAGACCTGCTCCATCTTCCACAGGGCCAATAGCCCCACCAGAGCTACCGTCGCGCCCACGATGTAACCCTCCATCACCGTGGCCTGGGTCAGGAAGATAGCGATCACGCCCAGGGCCCCGCTGACCAGATAGAGAGCCATGACCGCCTCTCGCTGAGTGAGGCCCAGCATCACCAGCCGGTGGGAGGTGTGGTCCTTGCCAGGGGCGGTGAGGGGGTTCAGGCCCCGGCGCAGGCGGGAGATGACCACCAGCGTGGTGTCGAAGATGGGCAGGCCCAGGGTCATCACCGGCACCATCCAGGTGACGATGTCCACATTGGCCGGAAAGCGCAGTTTGATGCCCACGGCGGCCAGCATAAAACCCAGGAAAAGAGCGCCGGTATCGCCCATGAAAATGCTGGCCGGGTTGAAATTGTAAAGCAGAAAGCCCAGGCAAGCGCCCAGCAGGGCCGCCGCCAGCGCGCCGACCAGATATTGCCCGTTCATCGCGGCCAAAAGCACGAAGAAGGCAGCGGCGGTGGCCCCCACTCCGCCAGCCAGACCGTCCATGTTATCCATGAGGTTCATGGCATTGGTGATACCCACCACCCAGAGGATGGTCACTCCCAGGTTGAGAGCGGGCCAGGGAAAGACATTCACCCGCACCCCAGAGTAGATGAGCACCAGGGTGGCCAGTATCTGCCCGCCGAGCTTGAGCAGAGGGCGCAAGCCCCACCTGTCGTCCCACAAGCCGAAGAAAGATACCAGCGTCGCACCGAGGAGGATGCTGACCAACTCGTGGATGTTGTAGCGTGTGCCCATGAGCATCAAAGCCAGGATAAAAGCGCCGTAGATGGCCGCTCCGCCCAGGCGAGGCATAGGCCGCCGATGCACCTTGCGGGCGCTGGGCTGATCCATGACCCCTAGGTGTGGTGCGACACGGCGCATGACCGGCGTCACGCCGATGGCGAACACCAGGGCACAACCGAAAACGAGCATGTAGATGCTTCCTCCGTTACCCACCGCTCGCTCCTTTCTGCTGTTGTTCCAGTTGCACGATGAAGGCTTGCAGTGCCGGCTTGTCCGCCTCCGGGGCCAGCTCCAGGGCGATGCGGGCTGCCTGCAGCGCCTCGGTATATTTCCCCACAGATTGATACAGGATGGCCAGGTTTTTGTGGCTGTCGTAGTCATTAGGCACCAGGGCGATGACGGCCTGATTTTCGGCGATGGCCTCCTCGGTACGGCCCTGCATGGCGTAGGCGTAGCCCAAAGCGCTGTGGGCCACCACGTTGTTGGGGTCTAGGGCCAGCACTTTGAGAAAGGCTTGTTCGGCCAGAGCCCACTGACTTTGGTTGAGGTAAATCTGGCCCTCCGAAAGGTAGTCCTGAATCAGCGTTTGTTCTTCGTCGAAGCCACCGGTGGCCTGCAATTGGGCGATGAAGTTCTCCAAAGCGGGCTTATCCGCTTCCGGGGCCAGACTGAGTGCCACCTGGGCCTCGGCCAGGGCCTCGTTCAGCCGTCCCTGCTGCTGATACAAAATCGCCAGATTCTTGTGGGCGTTGTAGTCCTGGGGCGAGAGCTCGATCACGGCCAGGTTCTCGCGAATGGCGTCCTCAACCCGTCCCTGCTGAGCGTAGATGTAACCGAGCACTGAGTGCGCCTGGGGTATGTTGGGGTCCAGGGCCAGTGCTTTCTCGTAAGCATCCGCTGCCAGGTCGAGTTGCTGGGTGGACATGTAAGCATCGCCCAGGGAGAGATAGGTTTGCGGGAACTCGGTATCGAGAGTCAGGGAGTGGAGGTATTTCTCGATGGCGCGTTCGTAGTCCCCGGCGACGAAGTAAACCAGACCCCACTCATCCCAGAGTTGGGCGTTGTTAGGGCTGAGGGAGGTGGCCTGCTCGTAGTAGTGGAGCGCGGTCTGGATTTTGGCGTTTCGTTCTTGGGGATCAGGTGCTAATTCTGCCCAGGTGCGGTACAACCGGCCCAGGTTGGCGGAGTG
>JACIWR010000311.1 GCA_014360845.1 Anaerolineae bacterium | reverse complement strand
CCCCGTCCCGGGGACGTTCCATGCGGCAAGACGCTGTCTTTTGCGCGGTTTTCTCAGCCGAGACGCCCCCGGGACGGGGGCTACGAGCCTGGGGAGGACAGTGCGCCTGCTAGCCTGAGTAGTAACCTTGGTGGTAAGGCTTTTTGGCTCCGGCTAGGCCGGGTTAGGACGAGAAAGGGGAGTTCGGTGATCGAGCCGGGACAAGGCATGGTGATTTTCAACCCCACGGCCGGCGCGCGAGATGTACACCGTGAATTGCAGCGGGTCATGGGGTATCTGGAAGAATGCGGCTGGCAGCTCACGCTGCGCGAGACGAGGAGCCGGGGAGAGGCCACAGCCTTCGCCCGCGAGGCGGTAACCGCTGGCTTGCGGGCCGTCTTCGTCGTCGGCGGGGACGGGACTATCAACGAAGTGGTCAATGGTTTGGTGGGTAGCGAGGTGGCGTTGGGACTGTTGCCCAGCGGGACGGGGAACGTGTGGGCTTTGGAGTTGGGGTTGCCTATCCCCAGCCCGGTGAACTGGCATCCCCTGTTGGGGGCGGCGAAGGCCATGCTGGCCGGTCACGTGCGTCGTGTGGACGTGGGACGGGCTGGCGAGCGCCACTTTTTGCTCTGGGCCGGGGTGGGTCTGGACGCGGCCGTGACCGAGCAGATTGAGCCCAGGCCCCGGGCGAAGAAGCGTTTGGGCACATTGGCTTACGTCATCGCGGCGGCGTTGGTGGCCAAGGATTTCACCGGCACGCGAGTGGAGGTCACCGTGGATGGGCAGCAAGTCCGCGCCCGGGCGATACTGATCGTGGTGAGTAACACCCAGCTCTACGGGCGCATTGTGCGCATCGCCTCGCAGGCTCGCCTGGACGACGGCCTGTTGGACGTGTGTGTGTTTCAGGGTTATGGGTTCCCCTCGGCGGTGCGCCACGCGGTGCGAGTCCTGGCGGGACAGCACTTGCGCGATCCTCAGGTGATCTATCTGCAAGGGCGACGGGTGAGCATCAACGCTGCCCAGCCCCTGGCCGTGCACATGGATGGTGATCCCGTGGGGCATACCCCCCTGACGCTGGAAATCGTGCCTCGCGCTTTGAATATCATCGCCCCGGCCCACGTGCCGGAGAAGCTCTTCCAGCAAGAGATGGACAGGCTGGCACAGTAGTGAGCTTGCAAGGCCCGCGCCCGGCGCCTTCATCCTCTGGCTCCGGTCGCTGCGGGACGAATCTGCCCCAGCAGTGAAATGCGTCCTCCCCCCAGATTGCCATGCCGGGCAAAGCGTGCTAAAATCAAAGCGGCAATGGGGTGAGGATCAGAATTGAGTCACAATCTTGAGAACTGAGGAGTCTATGGAAATCGGTACTGTTCAACAGATAGACATCGAACAAGAAATGCGTAATTCGTATCTTGATTACGCCATGAGCGTGATCGTATCCCGTGCCCTGCCTGATGTGCGCGATGGACTCAAACCCGTGCATCGGCGCATTCTCTACGCCATGCACGACATGGGCCTGCGTCACAATACGCCCTATAAGAAGAGCGCGCGCATCGTCGGTGAGGTGCTGGGTAAATATCACCCCCACGGCGACGCCGCCGTCTACGACGCCATGGCGCGTATGACCCAGGATTTCTCCATGCGCTATCCGCTGGTAGATGGCCAGGGCAACTTCGGCAGCGTGGACGGCGACGCCCCGGCGGCCATGCGTTACACCGAAGCTCGTCTGGCGGCCATCGCGGAGGAGATGCTGCTGGACATTGACAAGGACACCGTTGACTTTGTGGACAACTTCGATGGCACGTTGCAGGAGCCGGAGGTATTACCGGCCCGCTTGCCCAATCTCCTGCTCAACGGCGCCTCGGGCATCGCCGTGGGCATGGCGACGAACATCCCGCCGCATAATCTGCGCGAGCTGTGCGATGTTCTGAGTTATCTCATTGATCATTACGATGAATTGGATGAAATCTCGGTAGATGACCTGCTGCAATACCTGCCTGGTCCCGATTTCCCCACCGGCGGGCTTATCCTGGGCCAGGAAGGCATTCGCACGGCTTACGCCACCGGCAAGGGGCGCGTGGTCGTGCGCGCAGTGACGCACATCGAAGAGATGCGCGGTGGACGCTATCGTATCGTGATCACCCAGCTCCCCTATCAGGTGAACAAGGCAGCACTGATCGAGCGCATTGCCACCCTGGTGCGCGATGGCCGTTTGGACACCATCGCCGACCTGCGCGATGAATCCGACCGGCGGGGGATGAGCGTAGTTATCGAGCTGAAACGCGGGGCACAACCGCGCAAAGTTCTCAATCAACTGCTCAAATACACCCCCCTGCAAACCACTTTTGGGGTCAACTTGCTGGCTTTGGTGGATGGCGAGCCCAAAGTACTCTCTCTCAAACGCGCTTTGCTGCTGTATATCCAGCACCGCCAGGAAGTCATCACCCGTCGCTCGCGGTATGAGCTGGAACGGGCCAAACATCGCGCCCACATCCTGGAGGGCCTGCTCATCGCCCTGGACAATCTGGACGCGGTGATCGAGACCATCCGCCGCTCTCCCGATGCCGAGACGGCCCACACCCGACTGATGAAGCGCTTCAAACTCAGCGACGTTCAGGCCCAGGCCATCCTGGATATGCAGTTGCGGCGTCTGGCGGCTTTGGAGCGCAAGAAGATTGAAGATGAGTACGCCGGGTTGTTGAAGACCATTGCCTACCTGGAAGACCTGCTGGCCCATCCGCGGAAAATCCTGGCTCTGATCAAAGATGATCTGCTGGACCTGAAGCAGCGCTTTGGGGATGCGCGCCGCACCCATATCGCCCTCGAGGCTAAAACGGAGCTGGAAGAGGAGGACCTCATCCCGGAGGAGCAGGTACTCATCTCCATCACCCAGCGCGGCTACATTAAACGGACTCCGGTGCGGGCTTATCGCGCCGGGCGAGGTGTGACGGGGATGACCACCCGCGATGAGGATGCGGTGCTTTACCTCTTTGCGGCGGGCACGCTGGACAGTGTCCTCTTCTTCACCAATGCCGGCAAGGTCTATCAGGAAAAGGTGTATCAGATTCCCGATTCCAACCGTCAGGCCAAGGGTGTGGCATTGGCCAGTCTGCTGGCCATGGATTCCGATGAGCGCGTAACGGCTGCTCTGGCCGTGCCCGACTTTGAGCAGGCCGAGTATCTGACCATGGTTACCCGTCAGGGGCGGATTAAGCGCACGGCGCTGAGCGAGTTTGCCTCGGTGCGTCCCAGCGGCTTGATCGCCATCAATCTGGACGACAATGATGAACTGGGCTGGGTCAAGCTGACCAAAGGTGACCAGGAAGTGATCATCGTCACGGAACGGGGTCGCGCCCTGCGTTTCAACGAAGATCAGGTGCGTCCCCAGGGACGGGTTGCTGCCGGGGTGTGGGCTATCAAGCTTCAGGACGGCGATTTTGTGACCAGCATGGACGTGGTCGAACCCGGCGGGGAGTTGTTACTGGTCACCACGCGGGGTTGGGGTAAGCGCACCCCTCTGAGTGATTATCCCACCAAGGGCCGCTACACTGGCGGGGTGATTACCTTGCCCGATAAGTACCTGGAGCAGACGGGCCTCATCGCGGCGGCGCGCGTAGTTCAGCCCCAAGATGAGGTGACGCTTATCTCCGCCGAAGGCGCTGCTTTGCGCTTGCCGGTCGAATCCTTTCCTTTGTTGAGCCGCGCCACCAAGGGGCAGAAGGTAAAAGCGCTCAAATTGCGGCAGGGAGACACCGTGGCTTCGGTGGCGCGCCTGGAATAAACCGTAGGGCAGGTTGGCCGCGAGGAGGGCAGAGGCGGCGGGTCAGCGGCAGGTTGTGGTCGAAGATACCCGGTGTTTGGGGCATCGAGAGAGCGGCCTACCTGCCGTTGGGGAAGCGGCAGGGAAGCGGCAGGTAGGCGGCTATGGGACTTGTATCGGCAGGTGCCACCATGAGAGCGTGTGATCGGTGCAGGCCGATGCCACACCCGACCCGCCGCCAACCTGCCCTACAGGTTGTGGGGGGTGCGGAGGAAGGTTGAGATGACTTTTGCACACCTGTTGCAGAAGGGACCTGGGCAAACGGTGGAATTTTTGCCCGAGTTGGACACCGACGCCCTGGCGGAGGTCCTGGTGGCCTTTGCCAACGGCGATGGGGGCACAGTATTGATCGGCGTGAGCGCACAAGGCGAGGTCAACGGCAGCCTGTTGGACGAGGACGTGGAGGGGGTGTTGAGGGGAGCGCTGAGTCAATGCCGTCCGCCGGTGCGCACCGAGTGGAGGCAAGTGGACACCCCTCAGGGGCCGGTGATCACTCTGGAGGTACCGCGCAGTACCGAGCTACACACCCTGGCCGATGGCCGGGTGCTCATCCGCTCTGGAGCCAGGAATCGCCCCCTGGGCGGCGAGGAGGTGCGTCACCTGGCGGCCACCAAATCCAGCGGCGATTTTGAGCTGGAGGTCGTGGCCGGGGCCACCCGCGCCGATTTTGACGATGACGTCATTGCCGAGTACATCGCCAAGCGGGAGGAGAAGCAGCGGCGACCCATCACCCGCCCCGTTGAGGAGTTGCTGGTCGAGATAGGGGCTACCACCGAAGATGGCGACCCGACGGTGGCCGGAATACTTCTTTTTGGCCGCAATCCCCAGGGATTTATCCCCCAGAGCGGCCTGGTCTTTGTGCGCTTCGAGGGCACGGAGGCGCGAGGCCCCGGTGGTCTGCCGGGCTATTCCCGTCGCGAGGAGATCAGCGGGCCGCTGTCCCGTCTGATTGAGGCTGCCTGGCAGGTCATTTGGGAAGAGATGCGTGTCGGTGCGGTGGTCAAGGGACTGGTGCGCGAGGAGACCAGCGAATACCCGCCTTTCGCTGTGCGCGAGGCGCTGGTCAATGCCGTGTGCCACCGCGATTACCGGTTGAGCGGGCGACGCATCGAGGTGCGCATGTTCGATGACCGGTTAGAAGTCATCAGCCCTGGCGGGTTGCCCGGCTACATCACCCTGGATAACATCGTGGAGGAGCATTTTTCGCGGAACCCACGCATCGTGGCCGGGCTGTTTCAGTGGGGCTTCATCGAGGAGTTAGGACTGGGGATTGATCGCATGATCGAGGAGATGTTGCAGGCTGGCCATCCCGCACCGACTTTCCGTGCCACGCCGTACTCGTTTACCGTGAGCCTGGCCAACGTGCGCGAGCGACGGGGAATCCCGGCCTGGCAACGCAGCATGAACGAGCGGCAGTTGCGGGCCATGCAATACGTGCGTGAGCACGGTAGCATTACCAATCGCGAATATCGCGCTATTTGCCCGGACGTCAGCGCGGAAACCCTGCGCCTGGACCTGGCAGACCTGGTCGAGCGGGGATTGCTGCTCAAAGTCGGGGCCAAGAAGGGGACGTATTACATTTTGAAATAAGCAAAAGGTGCGACGCCCTTGGGAAGGGCGGCGCACC
>JACIWR010000310.1 GCA_014360845.1 Anaerolineae bacterium | reverse complement strand
GGTCGAGCAGGAGTTTTTCGTCGTCGCGGGTCATGCGCAGAGGCGGATAGCCCTCGGCGTAAACATTGGTGAACACTGAGCCCAGGGCCTGGCGGACGGCGGCGGGAGCGTAGCTTTCAGAAGGGATGAGGATCAGGCGGCGGGTCTGCCGCTCCTCTTCGAGCTTGATGATGCGGTCAATGTCGGGGTCAATAGTGCTCAAATCGGCACAAAAGCAAACATCGGCATATTGCTCGGTAGACATGATCAGCACTCCTTCGTCTGATACGATTGAATTGGTAAAGCCGGGTTATCATTATACCGCCCGCTGAACAAAAAGTCAAAGGGCAATTGCCAGCAAGCCTAAAGATGGGTATAATAGGGCCACTCCCTTGTCTACCGTACCCTGGACATATCTGAGACTACAGACCAAGGACTGAGAACCGATGAAACTCAACTTTCGTCCCATCGGACATGTGATCAGCCCCGTCAAATTCCCACAGCGCGAGGTCAAGTGGGAGGAAATAGAATCGCGGATAGTGGTGAATGAGGAATGGGCCGAGGCCCTGGAGGGCCTGGAGGCGTTCTCGCACATCTGGGTCCTTTTCTACCTGCACCAGGCGGAAGAAGAGCGGGGCTTCACAGCCAGGATACATCCCATGGGGCAAAAGGACCTGCCCCTGGTAGGGGCTTTCGCCACCCGCACGCCCCACCGTCCCAATCCCATCGCCCTCACGCCGGTGCGTCTGTTAAACCGTGAGGGCAATGTGCTCACCGTGCGCGGCCTGGACGCCTACGACGGCACCCCGGTATTAGACATCAAACCCTACCTGCCCCCCGGCGACTGCATTCCACAGGCTACAGCACCGGACTGGGTGCTCACCATACAAGAAAAACTGAGGGAACGAGACCAATGAAAACCATCAACGTCTTATCCGCCAAACAATTTAGCGATGAACTGCTGGCCCAATTACAGGCTGTCTCCCCTCGTCTCCGCATCCGACAGCAACCCTGTCGCGATGCAGCGGAGGTGGCAGCCGCCCTGAGTGAAGATGTGGAAGTGCTCTACACCTATTACATCCCCGACGACCTGTTGTCGCGGGCCCCACATCTGCGCTGGGTTCAGCTGAACAGCGCCGGGGCGGACCACGTGCTGGATCACCCGCTGATGCAGAGCGAGGTCATGATTACCACTGCCAGCGGGCTGCACGCGGTGCGTATTGCCGAATACGTCTTCGCCTCCATTTTCGCCTTCGTCTACCGCATTCCGCGCATGCTGCATTATCAGCGCCGGCGGGAGTGGCCCAGCGGTCGTTGGGATATTTTCGCCGGGCCGGAACTGCGAGGGCAGACCATCGGCATCGTGGGTTATGGGAGCATTGGCCGCGAGGTGGGACGCATCGCTCACGCCCTGGGGATGAGAGTGCTGGCCAGCAAACGCACCCCGCAACTGGCTATCTCCAGTGATGAGTATCATATTCCCGGCACGGGCGATCCAGAGGGTAAACTCGTGTCGCGTTTATACCTGCCCGACCAATTGCCCGAAATGGTGGCCGAATGCGACTTCGTCGTGGTGACCACGCCCCTGACACCACAGACAAGGGGCCTGATCAGCGAGAAGGTATTGCGCGCCATGAAGCCCAACGCTTACCTGGTGAACATTGCGCGGGGACCCGTGGTGGACGAACGGGCTCTCATTCGCGCGCTGCAGGAGGGATGGATCGCCGGGGCGGGCCTGGATGTGTTTGAAGAGGAACCTCTGCCGGCGGATAGCCCCCTGTGGGAGCTCGCCCGCGCGTCCGCCGAAGGTGCGGGCAACATCATCCTCTCCCCCCACATTGCCGGGTTCACCCTGCGATATGACGAACGCGCCGTCGAGATCTTCGCCGAGAACCTCCGTCGCTACCTGTCGGGTCAGCCTCTCATGAACCTGGTGAACAAGGAGCGGGGATACTGATGACTACGGTGCGGGGTGTGATCTTCGACCTGGGCCACACGCTGATGTACCTGGACGGGGATTGGAACGAGGTAGAGGCCCAGGGCGTAGCCGAGATGGGTCAATTTCTGATTGAACAGGGGTTGGCTTTGGACCCCCAAGTCTTCGGCACGGCCTTTCTCGCTTACCGGCGGGCCGCTTTCTCCCGTGCCATAAGGACTCGTACCGAGGTGCTGGCCGCCGACACCCTGCGCACGACCCTGGCGGGTTTCGGCTACTTCAGCCTGGACAGCAGCCTGATCGAGGCCGCGCTGCGCCACTACTTCCGCCTCGAAGAGCAGAGCTACAACCTCTACCCCGACGCGCTGGACGTGCTCCGCCAACTGAGTGAGCAGGGATACCGCCTGGGGATGATCTCCAACGCCACTGATGATCCCCTTATCCAGCGCCTGGTGAATCGCCTGGAACTGCGTCCTTGGCTGCGGCCGGCCATATCCTCGGCAGGGGTGGGTGTGCGCAAACCCGACCCGCGCATATTTCACCTGATACTGGACGAGTGGGGTCTGCTGCCTGAACAGACCGTCATGGTCGGGGACATCCTGCCGATGGACATCCTGGGAGCCCAGCTCACAGGCATGCGCAGCGTCCTGGTGACCATGCATCAACATCCCCTCAACGCCGACTGTACCGACATAAAGCCTGATGCTGAGATTGACCGCCTCTCCCTGCTGCCCGAGGTCATCGCCGAGTGGTGAAACCTGCCCCGTGTTTACCTGGCTCCCTCGCAAGCTCCCGGCGCAGCAGACGGTCAGTGACCCCCGGCCATGGTATAAGGCAGAATGCCGGATTTGCGATAAATGAGGTTTAATGGTAAAATATTCATTGCCAAGGCAGCATAGCCTTTCTAACCGCCGAGGTAGCTCAGATGGTAGAGCACTTGACTGAAAATCAAGGGGTCCCCAGTTCAATTCTGGGCCTCGGCACCAGCGAGCGGGTGTAGTTCAGTTGGTAGAACGTCTCCTTGCCAAGGAGAAGGTCGTGGGTTCGAATCCCATCGCCCGCTTTCAGGGCGACGTAGCCAAGTGGCAAGGCAAGGGTCTGCAAAACCCTCATTCGCCGGTTCGAATCCGGCCGTCGCCTCCATAAGTCAGGGTAACGTAAGCTGATAGCACGCTCCATTGCTATCAGCTTTTGCCTAAGGGGCGGTGGCGGAATGGCAGACGCTGCGGACTTAAAATCCGCTGGAGGCAACTCCATGAGGGTTCGACTCCCTCCCGCCCTACAAGTAGTGGTCAAGAGTGTCGCCGCAGCGAGCGAAGCCCACGACCAGGCTCTTCAAACCCCATAGGGCGGGAGCTATCCCATAGCGAGGCGAACCCCACGATTCCAAGCCCGATTATTTGACATCTTCTATCAAATGTGCTATATTATCTTTCCAAAACGGTCCCTCGGCACAGATAGCTTTAAGAGACGAAAGGTGGGGTAGAATCAGCGCACGTAGAAATCGTATAAACGAGAGTATCCAGGCCAAGGAAGTACGGCTCATTGACGAACAGGGAGAACACGTGGGAGTGGTCCCCATCGAGCAGGCGCTGCGGCTTGCCCAGGACTTGAACCTGGATTTGGTCGAGGTGCAGCCCAATGCGGACCCGCCTGTCTGTCGCTTGATGGACTATGGCAAAGTTCTGTATGAACGAGCCAAGAAGGAGCGCAAAGCGCGCAAAGCGCAGAAGGCCTCCGAGGTAAAAGAGATCCGCCTGCGCCCTAAGACCGGTGAGCACGACATCGCCTACAAAATCAGGGATGCGCGCCGCTTCCTGCAAGAGGGCTCCAAAGTCAAAGTGCGCGTACGGTTCCGCGGTCGTGAGATAACTTACCCAGAACTTGGTCGCGAGATGCTCAAACGGGTCGCCGAAGAGCTATCGGATGTCGCGACTGTCGAGCGTGAGCCCTACATGGAAGGGCGAAGTATGTTGATCATCTTGACCCCTACTAGCTAGAACTTACCCGGTAAGGGGGACTTGAGGGCTGCCAGCCCATCGGCGGCGGAGAGGGGACATGCGATGTCCCTTCTTGTTTTGTCAGAATAAAGCGCACTACCAGGCGCATCCCGCGAAGTGCATGAGTGATAAGGAGGTTTCGAGTGCCTAAGATCAAGACTCACAAAGCGACGGCGAAGCGGTTCAAATACACCAGCACAGGCAAATTGATGCGCACCAAAGGCGGCAAAAGCCACTTGCGGCGCAAAAAGTCCAAGCGCGTCAAGTACTTGTTCGACGAAATGCTGGAGGTGACGGACCGCAGAACCATCCGGCGCGTGCGAACTCTCGCGCCTTATCTGAAAAAGAAGTAGTGAGAAAGAGTTCTCACCACCTGGCTAGTGGGGGGTGGAGGCCTTTGCCTCCCATCCTTCCTCTCCCTCCACGGGCCATCAAAATCTGGAAGAAAGGGGAAAAGGGGAAGTGGCACGAGTAAAAGGAGGTCCTAGAACTCGACGACGGCACAAGAAAATATTGCGCATGACCAAGGGGCAGAGAGGGACAAAGCATCGTCTCTTCCGGCGCGCTAACGAGGCGATGATGAAGTCCCAGTGGTATGCGTACCGCGATCGGCGCAATCGCAAGCGCGACATGCGGCGATTGTGGATTGCCCGCATCAATGCCGCGGCGAGGCAAAACGGTCTATCTTACAGCAAATTCATCCACGGCCTGAAAGCTGCCGGGGTGGAAATTGACCGCAAGATGCTGGCCGAGATGGCCGTGACCGACGCGCCCGCTTTTACCAAGCTGGCCGAATTGGCCAAGCAGGCGGTCTAAGTCATTATCTGGGGTGGGATCGTGACTGGCGAGGCTATGATCACCAGCCCAACTAATCCCAAAATCAAATACGTGCGCGCCCTCGCCCGGCGCAGAACGCGCCAGCGAGAAGGTCAGTTTGTGATCGAAGGCGTACGTCTTATCGAAGAAGCAATGAGAGCGGGTATTATTCCCGCTCTTATGAATTTCACCACTGATTTGGAGGGAACGGCACGGGGGCGGACCCTACTGACCGCCGCGGAAAAACACGGCGTTGCCCCTTTGCTGGTAAGCAACGCCCTCATGAAAACTATGTCCGACACGCAGACGCCCCAAGGCGTCCTGGCCGTGGTGCCATTTCCACAACTAGCTCTCCCACCTCATCCCTCACTCGCTTTAATTGTGGACGGGATACGCGACCCAGGCAATCTGGGCACTTTATTGCGCACCGCTCAGGCCGCGGGGGTAGACGCGGTGTTCCTGGCCCCTGGAACGGTGGACCCGTATAATCCCAAGGTGGTGCGGGGCGCCATGGGCGCTCATTTTCGTCTGCCGATAGCGGTGCGGGACTGGGACACCATCGCTACTTTCATCTCGCAGAGGCAGGTATTGCTGGCCGATGCCCAGGGGGAACTGGTGTATGATGAGGTGGACTGGTGCCTCCCTTCGGCTTTGATCATCGGCAGCGAAGCCACAGGGGCCAGCTCGCGGGCCAGACAACTGGCAGAGGGCAGAGTATCCATCCCCATGCAGGGTGAGACCGAGTCGCTGAACGCTGCCATCGCAGCGGCGGT
>JACIWR010000031.1 GCA_014360845.1 Anaerolineae bacterium | reverse complement strand
ATGGAAGATCTCTTTGGCCAGGAATATGATTTCAAAAGGCTGAAGCGGGGTGACATTGTTGAAGGCGTTATCGTTCGAGTCAGCCCGGATGAGGTGCTGGTAGACGTCGGCTCCAAATCTGAAGGCATTATTTCCAGTCGTGAATTGGAGAGATTGGGACCCGAGTTCCTTTCCAAGCTTCATGTGGGAGATGAGGTCCTGGTCTACGTAATCACCCCGGAAAACCGCAACGGCAATGTGGTCCTTTCTTTCAGGCGCGCTGAGCTGGAGAAGGACTGGCGTCGAGCGGAAAAGATGTTCGAGGCCGGAGAGATTTTCGAAGGCACGGTGGCTGGTTACAACAAAGGCGGACTCATTGTGCGGCTGGGCAAGGTGCGAGGATTTGTCCCGGCTTCTCAGCTCGCTACGCGACGACCACAAGACCCGGATGAATCTCTGAGCCTGGAGGAACAACGGGCCAAGTTGGTGGGTCAGAAGTTACAGCTCAAGATCATCGAGCTGGACCGCGAGCGCAATCGCCTGATCCTCTCCGAGCGCGCGGCCATGCGTGAGTGGCGGCGGAAGCAAAAAGCTCAACTGCTCTCCGAGCTGCGCGAAGGTGACATCAGGAAAGGGGTAGTTATCAGCCTGTGTGATTTCGGCGCTTTCGTTGACCTGGGAGGGGCCGATGGCCTGATCCACCTTTCGGAATTGTCTTGGCGACGAGTGTCTCACCCCAGCGAAGTACTGAAGGTGGGTGACGAGGTCGAGGTCTACGTCCTCAATGTGGACCGGGAGCGCAAACGCATTGGTCTCAGCCTGAAGCGATTGCAGCCTGATCCCTGGACCCAGGCGGCCAGCAAGTACAAGATAGGCCAGTTGGTGGAAGGCACTATCACCAAATTGGTCAAATTCGGTGCTTTTGCACGGCTGGCCGATGACGACATCGAGGGCCTGATCCATGTCTCCGAGTTGAGCGATCAACACGTGAGTCATCCTCAAGATGTGGTCAAGGAAGGCGATGTCCTGACTCTGCGAGTGATCCGGGTGGATCCCGACCGCCGGCGTATAGGACTCAGTCTGAAGCAGGTGACCGCTGAGGAATACGCTGAGGCCGACTGGGAAGCCGGGTACGAGATGCTTGTGGAGGAGGAAGACGAAGAGGACCTGGTGGAGCAGGAGGCCGCGCCGGTGGAGGTGGCAGAGTCTGCCCTGCCCACCGAGGAGGACGAGGCGACACCGGCAGAAGCCATCTCCGATGAAGCTGTGCTGGAACCCGCCTCATCAGGTGAGGAGCTACTTGCTACAGAAGCGGAGGATGCATCTGTAGAGTCGGATTCTGAGTCAGTGACCGAGGGTCACCAGGCGATTGAACCTTCACCCGTAACAGTAGATCAAGTGGCGATGCAATAAACCCATCAGCGTTCAATAGCTGTGGTGGGGAGAAGTGACTGCTCAGTGGCCCACCGCCCGACAACTGAAGCTGCGGTTTTGACCTGCAAAGCCCGCCCGGCGATCGGCCTGAGCAGTTGCTGAAAACATGAAACGGCCTATCTGATGGGTGTTAGGCCTACGTATGCACTTCTGGCGATTTCATCATATTCTGGTGTGTCGTGACCCTCATGGCCGAGATAATTGAAAAAGGGAGTATCAACGAAGATTCAACTTAAGTGTACTCAGTGCCAATCCGAATACTTTCCCCCTGGTTGCCTGGACAATGCCGTCGGACGCTTGCTGTGAGTTGCAGCGCTGAGCGGAAAAAGTGTATTTGGGGCCTGAAGTGCTCTGGGAGTCAATGGGACATGGGCGGATTATATCGCCGGCGGGGGGAGAGAAGATACTGTTCGGATAGGTACCGGGTCTCGGGTGTGCCAATGAGGGGCCGATGCACGTCAGATGTTGCAGGGCCCCTCTGTTGTTAGGAGATAGAGTATCATCCTTGAGAGAGCGATAACGGATCAAGGACGGGACAAGTTGGCAGAAGCGGAAGAGACGGATGAGTGTTTCCTGGGTGATAGTGGAATGGAGTGAGTCATGTCTGACAATCTAGATAAATTTACAAAACGAGCACGGAGGGCGCTGACCATAGCTCAGCAGGAAGCTCAGCGCTTGCATCACAACTACATTGGCACTGAGCACTTGCTCCTCGGCCTGATTCGCGAGGAGAAGAGCGCGGCCAGCAAAGTCTTGCGCGATTTGGGCGTCAGCCCCGATCAGGTGGAAGCTCTGATTGAGCAGCTTGTGGGGCAGAGCCGCAGGCCCGTTTTCGGGCGTGCCAGCCTGACTCCGCGTACCAAACGCGTCATCGAACTGGCGGTCGAAGAGGCGCGGCGGATGGGGCATCACTACATCGGCACCGAGCATCTGCTCCTGGGCCTTGTGCGCCAGGGTGATGGCGTGGCCATGGATGTGCTGCGCAGGCTGGGGGTCAGCCCCGAAGCAGTGCGCAATGAGACGGCCAAGGTCTTGATGCAGAATCCCGTCTACGCGGGGGAGAAGAAACGCGAGAAGCAGAAGACTCCCACCCTCGATCAATTGTCCATTGACCTGACCGAACTGGCGGAGCAGGGCAAGTTGGACCCCGTCATCGGGCGGGAGTCGGAGATAGAGCGCGTGATCCAGATTCTCTCTCGGAGGACGAAGAACAACCCCGCCCTTATCGGTGATCCCGGCGTAGGCAAGACGGCCATCGTAGAGGGGCTGGCTCAGCGCATCGTGGCAGGCGTTACGCCGGAGCCATTGTTGGACAAACGACTACTCCAGTTGGACGTCGGCTCGCTGGTGGCGGGCACGATGTATCGGGGGCAGTTTGAAGAGCGGCTGAAAAAAGTCATAGACGAGCTGAAGAGTTCATCGAGCATCCTCTTCATTGACGAATTGCACATGTTGGTTGGGGCGGGCTCGGCGGGCAGCTCCGTGGACGCGGCGAACATCCTGAAACCGGCTCTGGCCCGGGGCGAACTGCAATGCATCGGGGCGACGACGATGGAGGAGTATCGCAAGTACATCGAGAGCGACTCGGCCCTGGAACGCCGCTTCCAGCCCGTGCTGATTAACGAGCCTACCGTCGAGGAAACCATCGAGATCCTGCGCGGCATCAAAAGCCGTTATGAGGACCATCACCGCCTGCGCATCACCGATGAAGCCCTTCAGACGGCGGCTCGCCTGGCTGCTCGTTACATCACCGACCGCTTCCTGCCGGATAAGGCCATTGACGTGATTGATGAGGCGGCGGCCCGCGTGCGCATGTACAAAGCGCCCCAGAGCAGTCTGCTGCAGCAAACGCTGAACGAGTTGCGGGGTGTGCGGGAGCAGAAGGAGCAGGCCATCGCCGAACAAGATTTCGAACAGGCCGCCAACCTGCGCTATCGAGAGGTAGAACTGGAACGGAAAGTCGAAGAGATTCGGCTGAACTGGGAGCAATTGGCCGACCTGCCCGAGGTGACCGCCGATGATGTCGCCGAAGTGGTCGCCATGTGGACAGGTATTCCGGTGACGCGGATTGCCGAGAAAGAATCGGAGCGCCTGTTGCACATGGAAGAGGAACTGCACAAGCGGGTGGTGGGTCAAGATGAGGCCGTGGATACCATCTCCAAAGCGGTGCGGCGTGCCCGTGCCGGTCTCAAGGACCCAGCGCGGCCCATTGGCTCGTTTATCTTCCTGGGACCCACCGGCGTGGGCAAGACCGAGTTAGCCAAAGCTCTGGCCGAGTTCCTCTTCGGCAGCGAGGATGCCCTGCTACAGCTCGACATGTCCGAGTTCATGGAGCGTCACACCGTGGCGCGTCTGGTCGGTGCCCCGCCCGGGTACGTGGGTTACGAGGATGCGGGTCAGCTTACCGAGCACATCCGTCGCCGCCCCTACTCGGTGATCTGCTTCGACGAGATAGAGAAAGCGCACCCCGAAGCTTTCAACATGCTGCTGCAGATCATGGAAGAAGGTCACCTGAGCGACGCGCGAGGGCGCAGGGTGGACTTCCGCAACGCTATCATCATCATGACCTCTAACATCGGCGCGGACGTGATCAGGCGTTCCTCCTCCCTGGGCTTTGCGACGCGGCACGACGAGGCCAAAAGCGAGGAAGAAGCTTATCAGAAGATGCGGGATAAGCTCCTGGCCGAACTGAAGAGAACCTTCCGCCCCGAGTTCCTGAACCGTGTGGATGGCGTCATCGTCTTCCGCTCGCTGACCAAGGAGCAGATAAAAGAAATCGTGGGCCTGGAGTTGAATAAGATCCGTGGCCGTTTGACCGATTACGACATTGAGCTCCGGATCACGGATGCGGCCGTGGAGTTTCTGGCCGAGAAGGGCTACAGCCCTGAATTCGGCGCGCGGCACCTCCGCCGTACCATCCAGCACAGGGTAGAAGATGTGCTGTCCGAGAAGATGCTGGCAGGCGAGTTCCAGCCGGGTGATGTGATTCTGATTGACTTGCAGGACGATGCCATCACCATGAGCGCGGTGGAACACCATCCTCGCCCTGAACCGGCGCCATCTCAAGAGGGCGAGAGTGACACGGAGGCGGGAGACCGCATTCTGGAGACTTTGTTCAACTGAGGGGTTGATGAGATTAGATGGACCGTAGATGTCTTTGGCTATGACGGGGCACATGATTTGTGCTGTCTCTGGACCCCAGTGAGATTGGGGTCTTTTTCTGCTGAGGCGCTGTTTCCGATGCCTGGTCAGGGGCGGTGAAGATGGCTAAATCGCGTAACAAGACAGTATTCGTCTGTCAGGAGTGTGGCGCATCACGACCACGCTGGTATGGTCAATGCCCGGCCTGTGGGGCGTGGAACACTATGGTGGAGACGACCATCGCTCCTGAGCCCAGTGTCCGGCGCGGAGTCAGTGCCTCGCGCAGCACGCCCCAGCGTTTACCCGAGGTCTCCGCCGATGGGCTGGAGCGCATCCAGTTGCCGATGCCGGAATTCAGCCGCGTCCTGGGGGGTGGGGTGGTGCCCGGCTCGCTGGTGCTGGTAGGCGGCGATCCGGGTATCGGCAAATCTACCCTCCTGTTGCAAATCGCGGCCCTGGTGAGCGAGATCAGCGGCGATGTGCTCTACGTCTCCGGTGAGGAGTCGGTGCAGCAACTGAAGATGCGCGCCGATCGCCTGGGAATCACCAGCGAGCGCCTGCTGTTGCTGACCGAGACCAATTTAGAGGCCATCATCAGTCACATTGAGCAGTTGCAACCTCACATGGTGGTGGTGGACTCGATTCAGACCGTCTATCTGGAGGAATTGACCTCGGCAGCGGGCAGCGTCAGTCAGGTGCGCGAATCGGCGGCGCGGCTGATGCGGGTGGCTAAAGAGCAGAGTTTGCCCATTTTCCTGGTGGGCCACGTCACCAAAGCGGGTGCCATCGCCGGCCCTCGCGTGCTGGAGCACATTGTGGACACGGTGCTTTACCTGGAGGGTGATCGCTTCCACGCCTATCGCCTTCTGCGCAGCGTGAAGAATCGCTTTGGAGCCACCTCTGAGGTAGGGGTCTTTGAGATGGGCAACCAGGGTCTGAGCGAGGTGGCCAATCCATCGGAGGTCTTCCTGGCCGAACGTTTGCCCCAGGCGGCGGGCTCCGCCATCGCAGTGACAATGGAGGGCACACGACCCCTTTTGCTGGAGATACAGGCCCTGGCCAGCACTACCAGCTTTGGTTTACCACGGCGCACGGCCAACGGGATAGATTTCAATCGCTTGCTGCTGCTGGTGGCCGTGCTCACCAAGCGCGTGGGCCTGCGTCTCTCCGACCAGGATGTTTTTGTGAACGTCATTGGCGGTCTGCGGGTGAGCGAACCCGCTGCTGATCTGGCCGTGGCAGCGGCTATTGCCTCCAGTTTTCGAAACGTGCCCATAGCGGCGGATATGGCCCTGGTGGGCGAAGTGGGGCTTTCTGGCGAGCTGCGCTCGGTGAGCCAGCTCGACCGCCGCCTGAACGAAGCTGCTAAGCTGGGCTTTCGACGCTGTCTGGTGCCCAAATCTTGGCGGCGCGGGGCCTCAGTGGACGCCGATATCGAGATACTTGCTGCGCGCTCCCTGGCCGAGGCTTTGGACCTGGCCCTGGTGCGCTGATGGCTGGTGAGCTTTGTGCCAGAACTTGCAGGGTGTACGCGCGGGCTGGAAGGCCTGCGCCACATACGGCAAATCCCATTAGCTCATTTTCTCGAGACCTGTTGGGGCGAACCGTCAGGTGGCTAGATGCGAAATCTTTGACTTTTCCTGGGGAATGTGGTAAGATAAGTGCAACAATTATTTCATCCATTATCAGTTATTTATCATTCTTGATTCTTGTCAATTTAATACTCAGGATTTATCTCCGCTTATTCGAGTACTGACAGACATCCACATAGCCTCAGATAAACCCAGTATAGCCGCTGCCGACTGTGGCAATTGGACTATTGCTGGTGGGTTATCATGGTCTATGGGAGTGTACTTTGAAGTACGCTCCTTTTTTCTGCCATCCCTTTAACAGGAAGGAGGTGAGATATATGGGGATTGAACTTTTGTTGCGTTTGCTGGGCATGGTTGCTTTAGCCGTGGCGGGATGGCAATTGGGCATTTATCTGGCTGGTGAATCGCCCCCTTATCTTTATGTTCTGGCTCTCTCGCTGGCCGGCGCAGCTCTGGGCTTGTTGTTAACTCCTTACGTGACGACTTATCCCTTTCATTGGCTGCGGGCGAAGATTCGTCAGATGCCCGCGCAGCAGCTTCTCGCCGCGATTATTGGCTTGGTAGTCGGTCTTATAATAGCTGCTCTCTTAGCTCTGCCCTTATCCTTGCTGCCCTCGCCCATTGGTGCCGTGCTCTCTTTCGCCGGAGTCATTTTCTTCAGTTATCTGGGCATGGCGGTCATGGTCATGCGTCAGAGGGACATCTTTAACGTGCTCAGTGCGCGCCTGCCTCTACGGGAGGGGGCTTCCGGTGCCGGTCGCTATGTGTTGCTGGATACCAGTGTCATCATTGATGGCCGTATTGCGGACATCAGCCAGACCGGGTTCATCGCGGGTACTATGCTGGTGCCCCGTTTCGTGCTGAACGAGTTGCAGCACATCGCCGACTCCTCGGACGTGCTGCGGCGCAATCGAGGCCGCCGTGGTCTGGACATGCTGAAGCGCTTGCAGCAGGAGTCCGTGACTCCCATTCGCATCACCGACATGGACATCGAGGATGTGCGCGAGGTGGACGATAAGCTCATCCTCCTGGCCAAGCAGTTGCACGCACCTATCATCACCAACGATTACAACCTCAACCGCGTGGCGGAATTGCAGGGTGTGCAGGTGCTGAACATCAACGAGCTGGCCAATGCGGTCAAGGCTGTCTTGTTGCCCGGTGAGACCATGCAGGTGCGCATCATCCAGGAAGGCAAGGAGCCCGGTCAGGGCGTGGGGTATCTGGACGACGGTACCATGGTTGTGGTTGAGGATGGGCGCAAGTTCATTGGTCAGACCATCGAAGCTGAGGTGACCAAGGTGTTGCAGACCGCGGCAGGGCGGATGATCTTCGCGCGTCCATTGTAAAGGTAAAGCCTGTTTCCTCGGCCCCTGGTCGCTGTGGCGGCCGGGGCTTTTTAGTGTTGCGCATCCTCCCGATGTAAGGTATAATCAAGGGTAGGGAGGAAAGCAGGATGGTTGGAGAAAGTATTGTGAGTTTAGACGAGTTTTTTCCTTCGACTCTGGCTCGGCGCTGCCTCTGTATGGTGGGGCTGCGCGTGGCCGCGTGGCCCCTTGTTGCTGGTCGCTGAACCCGGCAGTGGTGGGAACAGCGGGTGACTACCTGGGACATTATCGGCGAGAAGGGCCGGAAGGAAGGAGTGAGAAAGATGGCTTTGCAAATTTATAATACTTTGACTCGGCAAAAGGAAGAGTTTGTCCCTCTGCACGAGGGATTTGTGGGCATTTACGTCTGCGGACCGACGGTGTATGACGATGCTCACATCGGTCATGGCAAGACTTACGTGAACTTTGACGTGATAGTGCGTTACCTGCGCTACAAGGGTTACCGCGTGCGTTATGTGCAGAACATCACCGATGTGGGGCATTTGCTGGATACCGGCGAGGATCGCATTTTGAAAGGCGCTCGGCGTGAGCGGGTCGAGCCGATGGAGTTGGTGGAGACTTATACCCGCCGCTATTTCGAGGACATGGACCGACTGAACGTCCAGCGGCCTAATATCTCCCCTCGTGCCAGCGGACACATCCCAGAGCAGATTGAGCTGGTCAAGCGCTTGCTGGAGAAGGGCTACGCCTACGAGGTCAACGGCAACGTGTACTTCGAGGTCAGCAAGTGGCCGGAGTACGGCAAACTTTCGGGGCGCAAGGTGGAGGAGTTGAAAGAGGGGGCGCGGGTGGAAGTGCGCGAGGAGAAGCGTCACCCGGCCGATTTTGCCCTGTGGAAGCGGGCCGAGCCGGAGCACATCATGCGCTGGCCCTCACCGTGGGGTGAGGGGTATCCCGGCTGGCACGTGGAGTGCTCGGTGATGTCCACCAAGTACCTGGGCCAACCTTTCGATATCCACGGCGGGGGAGTGGAGAATAAGTTCCCTCACCATGAGTGTGAAATTGCCCAAAGTGAGGCAGCGTACGGTGTGCCTTTCTGCCGCTATTGGCTGCACAATGGGATGCTCATGATTCGCGGCGAGGAGATGCACAAATCCCTGGGGAACATGATTACCCTGCGCCAGGCTTTTGCGCAATATGATCCCCTGGCCATCCGCTTCTTTATCCTGGGGGGCCATTACCGCAGTCAACTGGACTTCACCGACGAGGCCATGCAGGCCGCCGACAAGGGTTTGCAGCGCATTCTGGGCACGGTTCGCGCCGTGCGCGAACGGATGCGGTCAGCCGGGTCAGCCGATGAAGCAGATGAAGCCGATGCGGGTGTGCTGACCATGCTGGACGGGATCAGGGTGCGCTTCGAGGAGGCGATGGACGACGACTTCAACACCGCGCAGGCGGTGGCCGTCCTCTTTGACCTGGGGCGGGAGGTGAATACGTTGCTCAACTCCGGCCAACCGTTGAGTGGCGCGACGTTGGCGGCGATTGATGCTCTCTATCGCCGGCTGGGAGGGGATGTGCTGGGCATTGTCCCCGAGCAACTGCCGGAGGAGGCGGGCGTGGGGCTGACCGATGAGCTGGTGCGCATTCTGATCGAGATGCGCGCCGAGGCCCGGCAGAAGAAGGATTGGGCTACGGCTGATGCCATCCGTGATCGCCTGGCGGCCATCGGCATCGCGCTGGAAGATGGTCCAGAGGGGACCAGATGGCGGTTGGCGCGATAGTTAGTTGAACGGAGCGAGAAAAGGCGGGACTATGCAGGAGATGTTTCTTCGCCTTCGGAAAGTTCTGGATGAATTTCCGGACTCCGCAGCAATCCCACCTGACTCCAAGAGATTGGCTGCACATTGCGGTGATGTTACTACTCAGGCTAGCAGGCGCACTGTCCTCCCCAGGCTCGTAGTCCCCGTCCCGGGGGCGTCTCGGCTGAGAAAACCGCGCAGAAGACAGCATCTTGCCGCATGGAACGTCCCCGGGACAGGGACTTGGAGCATAGGCTGAGTAGTCACGCGGTGATGTTCAATAGCGGCATTACCGAGATCATTAGTGCTGATCGGTGCTTTGATGGGGTGAAGGGCATCGTCCGCATTGACTCATTAGATCTCTTTCGGGCCGGAGCATGAGAGAGCTTCTCTACGGGCGCAACGCCGTGCGCGAATGCCTGCGCGCGGGACGGCGTAAAGTCTACCAGGTGCTCTTGGCCGAGGGCGTCAGGGAAAGTGGCATTGTGGCCGAAATCATGGACGCGGCTCGTGCCCGGGGAGTGGCCCTCCGGCGGGTGGAGCGGAGAAAACTCGACGGCCTGGGCGAGGTCAATCATCAGGGTGTGGCCGCCGAGGCAGAGGGCTACCCCTACACGGACCTGGAAGTGATGCTGCGGGTAGCGGAGGAGCGAGGAGAACTCCCTCTGCTCCTCTTGCTGGACTGCCTGCAGGACCCGCAGAATTTCGGCGCGTTGCTGCGCACAGCCGAGGCCGTCGGCGTGCACGGGATAATCATCCCCAAGCGGCGGGCCGTGGCCGTGACTCCAGCGGTGGTCAACGCCTCGGCCGGAGCGGTGGAACACCTCTTCATCGCTCGTGTCACCAATCTGGTGCAGGCGATGGAGCGCTTGAAGGCTGCCGATGTCTGGGTGGCGGGTCTGGAGGACGTGCCCGAAGCCCAGCTCTACCATCGCGCCGACTTGAACATCCCGCTGGCCCTGGTCGTGGGCAGCGAGGGCGAGGGGATGCGGCGGCTGGTCCGCGAACGGTGTGATTTCCTCATTCGCCTGCCCATGCGCGGGCGTATCAGTTCGCTGAACGCTAGCGTGGCCGGTTCGATAGCCCTGTACGAAATCTGGCGGCAGCGCGTACAAGACGGTAGGGACAGATGATCATTGCAGTAGTTGATGGAATGGGCGGGGGCATCGGCGCGCAGATCGTGACTCAACTGCGCCAGGAGCTACCGCTAGATGTGGAGATTTTGGCCTTGGGCACCAACGCCATCGCCACCGACAAGATGATGAAGGCCAAGGCCAATCGTGGGGCCAGTGGCGAGAACGCCATCCGCGTTTCCATCAACATGGCGGATTTCATCCTGGCACCCATCGGCGTGGTCATCCCCAACTCGATGATGGGCGAGATCACGCCGCTCATTGCCGAAGCGATAGCCGGGGCGCGCGGGTACAAGCTTCTGCTGCCCATCAACCAACCTCACTTCGAGATAGTGGGTATCGAGTGGAAGGCCCTCACCAAACAGATCAGCGCCGCCATCGCTATCATCCGCGAGCGGGCGGGTCTGGACTCTGACTAGCCGACCGGCTCGGCCTGCCGCTTTCTCATCGGCTGGGGTGGGGTTTGACATTTTCCGACCTTTGTGGTATATTCTAGCTCGCTGACATGAAGTCGGCGTCTTGCGGAGGCACAATGATCATGAAGATCGCCTTGGAAGCGGGCCTGAAGGCTCAGCGAGGCGGTCTTTTATTTTGAGGGCTGAGCACATATTTGGCGAATGGACAGAATGGAGGTGCGCACCATGTGCGAAGCAAGGGTGTATCTCGGTGGTGACGATGGTGAAAAAGAAATCATGCGCGACGTAGTTCTCGTGCAACCGGAGGGTGATGCCTGGCTGCTGGTCAGCCTGTTGGGCGAGCAGAAGCTGGTGCGGGGCACTATCAGTCGGGTGGATTTTCTCAAACACACCGTTCACCTGAGCCAACCTGAAGAGCCGGCCGGCGAGAGCTGATGCCCTGTAGCTGGTCGGTTTCGGAAATATAGTGGGGGAGTGATCAAAAGGGCCATGAAGGCTGCTGTTTCGGCGTGAAGCCGAACGGTCTTCGTGGCCCTTTTTAGGTCCCTTGTAGTGTAGCGGCGGACGGCCCTTCGACGAAGCTCAGGACAGGCCCTGTCCGCTGCGGAGCGGCCACGGCGGGCCGCCGCTACACCAAATAAGACGAGGAGGTACTATTAATGTGCAAAGAATGCGGTTGTGGTATGACCACTGCTCTCACCTGTCCCGCCTGTGGCGGTAACGTGGTGCTCATTGATGGAGAAGCGGTTTGCCTGGTTTGTGGGACTTCTCCCGACCTGGCTGGCGACCCGTCACACCAGGCTCACTCTCATGAACATCCCCATGAACATCCTCACGATCATGCTCATGTCCATGCCCACGAACTCACCGAGCACGCTCATGCTCCCACTGCTGTCCATGCGCCGTCCGAGGACGAGATCAAACTGCTCCGTCTCTTGCCCTATTGGATTGAGCACAACGAGGAGCACGCCGGCAGCTTCCGGCGGTGGGCGGAGGTGGCGCGGGGATTGGGGCAGACGGAGGTAGCGGAGCGCATGGAAGCGGCGGTGGCGCGCATGGAGGCCTGCAACGAGGAGCTCCGGGCTGCTCTTGACTTGCTGCAATAGCGTTGGACCGCGGCCCTCGGCGACGCTGATGCGGGAAGGGGGTGGTTGAGACGGAGTCCATTTTTCTTGCCTGAAAAGCAACGATCTCGAGAGCTGGGTGGTATGTAGCGGGCGGACGGCTTCGTCCGCTGCGCGGCGGCCACGGCGGGCCGCCGCTACACCAAATAAGACGAGGAGGAAGACGATGCACATTCCGGATGGTTTTCTGAACACGGCCACGGCAGCGGCTACTTACGTGGTTTCTGCCGGTGGGGTGGGATACAGTATCAAAGAAGCCAATAAGAAGCTGGGTGAGAAACACGTTCCTCTGATGGGGGTTATGGGCGCTTTCATCTTCGCTGCTCAGATGCTCAACTTCCCGGTGATGGGTGGCACCTCAGGGCATCTCATCGGTGGGGCGCTGGCGGCGATTCTCCTCGGCCCCTGGGCCGGAGCACTGATTATGACCTGTGTGCTCATCGTCCAGGCCCTGGTCTTCCAGGATGGCGGCATCACTGCCCTGGGGGCCAATGTTTTCAACATGGCTCTGCTGGCCTGCTTCGCGGGCTATTATCTTTATCGCGCCGTCGTCTCGCTGATGGGCGAGAACAGGACAGGTACGCTGGTGGGGGGCTTCGTGGGGGCCTGGGCCTCGGTGTTTGTGGCTGCCATCGCCTGCGCCATCGAACTGGCCCTCTCCGGGCGTGTTCCCCTGGGAGTGGCTTTGCCGGCCATGGCCGGAGTACACGCTCTCATCGGCATCGGCGAGGGGTTGATCACCGCTGTGGTCCTCAGCTTTGTGATGGCCACGCGGGCCGATTTATTGCAGTTACAGAAGGTGTAGGGAGGAGTTGAGATGAAACTGAAGTGGTGGCACGTTGGACTGCTCATCGCCCTGGGACTGGCCCTCATCTCGCCGCTGGCCTCCTCCTGGCCCGATGGGCTGGAGAGGGTGGCCGAGGACAAGGGGTTTATCGAGGATGCCCAGGACCCGAGTTTCGAGATTATCCCCGACTACGTCTTCCCCGGCGTGGGGAGCGAGGCCCTGGCCACGATTTTGGCCGGGATTGTGGGCACTCTTCTTCTCTTCGGCCTGAGCTATGGGCTGGCGGCTTTGTTGAAGAGGCGCGAGGCGTAGACGACCAGGTGCGGCGCACTTCGAAAGTGCGTCGCACCTGACTGGAGTGTGGTGTGTGAAGCACTCATTTATTGATAAATACAGCGATTTGGATAGCTTCATCCATCGGCTTGATCCCCGCACGCGCATCCTGAGCACATTGGCTTTCATCCTGGCGGTGATGGTCACCCCGCCCACGGCCTGGGAAGCCTTTGCCTTGTACTTTGTTCTCCTGGCCGCCCTGATCATCCTGGCGCAATTACCGCCCCTTTACGTCCTGAAGCGGTCCTCGGTGGTCTTGCCTTTTGTGCTGATGGTTGCCGTCTTTGTCCCTTTCATGGGGCATGGTGAGATGACCGGCAGCTATAACGTGTGGGTGTGGCGGGTCTCCCTCAGCCACGAGGGGCTGCTGGTCCTCTGGAACATGCTCGTCAAGTCCTGGCTTTCGGCCCTGGCCCTGATTCTGCTTTCCTCCACCACGCGCTTCCCCGATCTTTTGAAAGGACTGGAGCGGCTGGGCGTGCCCAGGGTCATGGTGATGATTCTGTCGTTTATGTACCGCTACATCTTCGTGCTGGCCGATGAGGTGATGCGTATGCGACGGGCCAGGGACAGCCGGGGTGGATTGGGGACTCGCGTCTGGGGCAGGGAGCAACTCCGCCAGATCAGAACCGTGGGCAACATGATCGGTACTCTTTTCATCCGCAGTTACGAGCGTGCCGAACGGGTTTACGGGGCTATGGTGGCCCGGGGTTTTGATGGTCAGGTGCGCACTTTGAGCGCTTTGCGCTTCCGGCGAGCCGATTGGGGTTTTGGGGCGGCTTTTTGCGCCGCACTGCTGCTCATCGGCTTGATTACGGTGATTTCGTAGGACGGGAGGCCGTCCCGTCCTGCGGTGAACGGGGAATTGGGAACATGGCTGAGAAAATCATTCAAATTGAAGCACTGTCTTTCACTTATCCTGATGGTCATCAAGCTCTGAGCGAGGTCAGCTTGACCGTAGAGCGGGGCGAGAGCGTGGCCTTTATCGGCCCCAATGGGGCGGGCAAGTCCACGTTGCTGCTTCACCTGAACGGCATTTTGCGCGGCAAAAACGGGGCAGTGAAGGTGTTGGGCCATCCCGTCGGCGGGGATCACCTCAAGTTGATCCGCAGCAAGGTGGGGTTGGTGTTTCAGGACCCGGAGGATCAACTTTTCTCCCCCACCGTTTTTGATGATGTGGCCTTTGGTCCGCTTAACATGGGCTGCTCGGCGGAAGAGGTCCGGCAGCGGGTGGCACGCGCTTTGCAGCAGGTGAGGGTGGTCGGTTATGAGGGACGTTCGCCCCACCACCTCAGCATGGGCGAGAAGAAGCGCATCGCCATCGCCACGGTGCTCTCCATGGACCCGGAAGTGTTGGTGCTCGACGAGCCGACCAGCAACCTCGATCCGCGAGGCCGCTGGGAGCTCATCGAGTTGTTACGGGGGCTGCCGCTGA
This sequence comes from Anaerolineae bacterium, assembly GCA_014360845.1. Classification (GTDB taxonomy): domain Bacteria; phylum Chloroflexota; class Anaerolineae; order JACIWR01; family JACIWR01; genus JACIWR01. The sequence goes on along the minus strand of JACIWR010000031.1, from coordinate 4,012 downwards.
CCAAGTTGATCGCCACCCACGATTTGGAGATGGTCCGCGGCCTGTGCGAGCGCACCGTTCTTCTGGATCGAGGGCGGGTGGTGGCCGATGGCCCTACCCTCTCCATCTTGTCCGATCAGGCTCTCCTGGCCGAGCACGGTCTGGCTCCCCCAATCCTGTAGGGGCACGGCGTGCCGCGACGCAAAGGCGGGGCCTGGCCCCGCCCTACCGGTGCCCCTACGGACGATGGATGGTTTGTTCCCGTTCCGGTCCTACCGAGATCAACGTTGCCGGCACGCCCGCCAGCTCCTCGATGCGGGTCACGTAATCGCGCGCTTCTTGCGGCAGCTCCTCGAAAGTCCGCGCTCCACTGATGTCCTCCTCCCAGCCGGGTAATTCCTCATAAACGGGTTGACAACGGGCCAGCGCCCGTACATCGGCGGGGAAGTGGTCCCATGTTTCCCCGTCGCACATGTAGGCCACGGCGATGCGCAGCGGATTGAGCCCGGTGAGCACGTCCAGCTTGGTCAGGGCCAGCTCGCTCAACCCGTTGACCTGTACCGCGTAGCGCAGCGCCACCGCGTCCAGCCATCCCGTCCGGCGGCGGCGACCCGTAGTCGTCCCGTACTCGTGCCCCACCTCCACCAGGTGGTCACCGGTGTCGTCGTGGAGCTCGGTGGGGAAGGGACCGGCCCCTACGCGGGTCTGGTAGGCTTTGGTGACGCCCAGGATGCGGGTCAGGTGTTGTGGTCCCAGGCCCAGGCCGATCAGCGCGCCCCCCACGGTGGGGTAGGAGCTGGTCACATAGGGGTAGGTGCCGTGGTCCAGGTCGAGGAGCGTGCCCTGAGCGCCTTCGCATAGTAACTGTTTGCCCTCTCGTAAGGCCTCGACCAGGAACGCCGAGGTATCGGCCAGATGGGAGCGCAGGCGGAGAGCGTACTCCCGGTATTCGGCGGCGATCTCTTCGGGCGACAGCGGTTCCTGGCCGTACACGCGGGTGAGCAGTTCGTTCTTGGTCAGTACGGCGGCGCGCACTCTTTCGGCGAAAGCTGCCGGATCGAGCATCTCCCCGGCACGGATGCCGCTACGCGCTGCCTTGTCGGCATAGGCCGGGCCAATGCCCCGTTTGGTGGTGCCCAGCGCTGATTGGCCACGGCTGCGTTCCGCTGCTCCGTCCAGGGCGATGTGATAGGGTAGGATGAGGTGCGCCCGGTTGCTGAGGAGCAGTCGTCTGGCGGAGACATCCACTCCGCGCGCGGCCAGTTCGTCCATCTCCTGTAGCAGGCGGCGCGGGTTGACCACCATCCCTCCGCCGAGGACGCAGACCACGCGCGGGTACAGTATCCCCGAAGGCACCAGGTGCAACTTGAATGTATCGTTCCCGACCACCACCGTGTGTCCGGCGTTATCCCCGCCGCCGTAGCGGGCGACCACGTCCGACTCGGCGGCCAGCATGTCGGTTATCTTCCCTTTACCCTCGTCGCCCCATTGGGCGCCAATCACTGCTATTGCTGGCATGGTTTACCTCCTTCAAAATAGCGCCGCCAGCGCGGCGGCTATGAATAGGTCTGAGCTCCGGGCGAGTTCGGTGTGCGGTAGGGCGGGTTGGGCTCGGTTGGGCCGGTCAACCTGATGAGCTGCGAGCCTTCTCAAGCAGCGAGTAGGTCGGGCCTGTGGCCCGGCGCGGATGCGGCGGAGCGTGACCCCGCCCTACTCAGTCGGTCAACCTGATGAGCTGCGAGCCTTCTCAAGCAGCGAGTAGGTCGGGCCCGTGGCCTGATCCGGATGCGGCGGAGCGTGGCCCCGCCCTGACCTCACGACGAAGTGAGTACCAGCCATGAACCGGCTTCGGGCCAGTGCTTTTGTATTCACCCCGAAATCTGGTATAATACCGCCATATCTGTTGGGAGGCGCTCATGGCTACGGTGATCCTGAAAAAAGGGCGGGCCAGACCAGTTTTGCAACATCACCCCTGGGTCTTCTCTGGGGCCATTGCCCGCATCGAGGGCGAGGCTCAGGACGGCGACATCGTCGTCGTGCGCGACGCCGGAGGCAATTTCCTGGCCCGCGGCACGCTGAACCGCCATTCGCAGATCACCGTCCGTTTGCTGAGCTGGGACCAGGACGAGGCTATTGACCTCACCTTCTGGCGGGCGCGGCTGGCGCAGGCCATTGCCGGTCGGCGGGCCCTGTCCGATGATGCGGGAACCACCGCTTACCGCCTGGTCAACGCCGAGGCGGACCTGTTGCCTGGTCTGATCGTGGACCGCTACGCTGATTTCTTGGTGGTGCAATTCCTCACCCTGGGTATGGACATGCACAAGCATGAGATCGTGTCCCTCCTGGCAGAAATGCTTCAGCCTCGCGGAATCTACGAGCGCTGCGACGAGGAGATGCGAGCCAAAGAAGGGCTGCCCACGCAGGAAGGCTGTCTTTGGGGTGAGGAGCCTCCCGACTTGTTACAGATTTCGGAAAACGGTCTCCGCTTCTGGGTAGACATCAAACGGGGCCAGAAGACCGGTTTCTACCTGGATCAGCGGGAGAATCGGCGTCGTGTGCAGGTTTACTGCCCGCAGCGCACAGTGCTCAACGCCTTTGCCTACAGCGGCGGGTTTGCCGTGTACGCCGCTGCCGTCGGCGCGGGGCGAATCACCAACGTGGATAGCTCGGCGGAGGCGCTGGACCTGGCGCGCCGAAACATGGCGCTCAACGGGTTCGATTCTCGTGACGACGAATACGTCCCCGGTGACGTGTTCCAGGTCCTGCGGCATTATCGGGACCAGGGTCGTTGCTTCGATGTCGTGGTCCTCGATCCGCCCAAATTCGCCCATACCCAGGCTCAGGTGCAGCGCGCAGCGCGCGGTTACAAAGATGTGAACCTGCTGGCCCTGCAGCTTCTGCGACCCGGTGGTGTGCTTGTCACTTTCTCCTGTTCCGGGGCGATCAGCGCTGATTTGTTCCAGAAAATCGTCTTTGGAGCCAGCGTTGACGCCGGACGGGATGTGCAAATCATCGAGCGCTTGTCCCAAGGGCCGGATCACCCCGTGTTGCTCTCTTTCCCGGAGTCCCAATATCTGAAGGGCTTGGTGTGTCGCGTGCTGTGAGGAAAGGTTTACGGGGAAGCTTCTTTGCTCACCCGAAAGCGGCAGGCCCTGGCCCCCAGGGCTATGCACTCCACCTCTTGCACGGAGTGTTTTTCCCCGGTGGCCCATTGCATCATCTCCCCGATGACGGCGGCGGGGATGTGGCACACGGGCCGGATGACGGGCTGTTTCGTGGCATTGGCGCGAGTGGCGATCTCGGCGCAGTAGGGGCAGACGGGCATGACCAGGTCGAAATAGCTGTCGTTTTCCTCCAACAGGTGGGGTGTGCCGTAGACCGCCTCGCCCTCTTTGCATAACTGTTCCAGCACGATCTGCATGCGCTTGTGAGGGGGAAGGAGTTTCAGAGCTGTACCGGCGACGGTGAACCTGGTCGGATGATGCTGACGCAGTTCGGCGGCAGCCATTCTCCCCCCGCGACTGAAGAGGGGCTTCGAGCCCCGTGGGCCGAATATCTCGTAGATGTGAGCCAGGAGGCGCGAATATTCCGGGACGGTGATAGAAGGAGATTCGTCGAGGGGGGGCGGATTGTTGATGTACTGTTCCAGCCCGGCTTGCCTGAGGAGCATTACCAGGCTATGGTGGCCCATCATCTCATCCACCAGGTTAAACAGGATATTCAGGATCAAAGCCGGGATGCGCTTTTCTTCCATCGAGCTCCCTCCCTTACAAGTTGTACATGGTGCTGTGTTCCCCAATTAAGCCTATTATACCACAGCTTGTGCGAGTTGCATACATGACTTTGCTGCCAGGGTGTGCGTCAGTTTCGGGGCAGGTGACTACTCAGCCTATGCTCCAAGTCCCTGTCCCGGGGACGTTCCATGCGGCAAGATGCTGTCTTTTGCGCGGTTTTCTCAGCCGAGACGCCCCCGGGACGGGGGCTACGAGCCTGGGGAGGACAGTGCGCCTGCTAGCCTGAGTAGTACCCGGGG
>JACIWR010000309.1 GCA_014360845.1 Anaerolineae bacterium | reverse complement strand
GGCAAGTGACCCCCAACAGGGCAGGCATCCAGAGGTTTCTATCCCTATGGCTTCGGTACAATCCGTGGCGCGCTCTTACTCATGCCGTCAGCACCCGCAAAGCCTTGGCTTGCACTTCGGGATTCTTGCGCAGGTTACTGTGATAGCTGGGCGGCAGGTAATCGGATAGGGCCTGAGCCTGCGCGGAGACGCTCTCGGCCGAGCGGCCTATCCACAGGCAAAGCTCTTTTTGATAAGGGAACGGATAGCTGCTGGAGTCCACCCCGGGCACGGTGGCGGCGCTATCCGCCGGTACCAACAGGTCACCCAGATACAGTGTCTTGCGATAGACGGTAAACCGTCCCCAGTTCACCGTCAGGCTGAGGCGAATATCGCCGTAGAAACAATGATAAGACACCTCATCAGGCATAGCGCCGGGAGCGTTTAACTCCTGCATGAATTCGCTATCGGTTGCCAGTTGGCGCAACGGGGGAGCGACCAGCGACCAGGCCCCCGGCACCTCGGCGGCGAAGAATTCATCCCGCGCGCGATTCTGAAGTCGCTGCAAGGCCGTCTCTAACTCCCGCAACTGGGTCGCCGGCTGGCCGCCCAGGGGCAACTTTTCCAACAAGCGCAGCAATTTCAACAGAGATGAGCCCTCGGGCACCAGACGCACCAGGTTGAGCACGTCCAACCCCCAGTTGGGCGAGCCCAGCTCAATCAGCTTGCCCACCGGACAGGGCATCCCCGCATCCCACAGCCCGGCCTTGTGCTGTTTGAGATAGTAGCGGGCGATGATGCCGCCCATGCTGTGGGCCACGATGTCCACTTTGGCCGGACCGCCTTTGGCCTGGCTTTTCTCGCTCAAACGCAGTAACTGGCTGTTCAACTCCTCGGGGTCATCGCTTTCATAACGAGTCAGGCGTCGGGCAATGGCAGTGATCTCCCCTTTGTTGTTGTAGTTGCCCTCCTCGTCATACCCGTAATGGAAGGTGTGAATCAGGTCCGGGTCGAAGCCCCCTTTCTCGACCAGGTAACCGGCGAACCCGTCTCCCCACCAGTCCTGAGGATTGCCGGCGAACCCGTGGATGCACATAATCGGATGCAATGTGTCTGCCATGTTCTTCTCCTCTTAGGCTGCCGGCTCTTCGCGCTCCGCCAATCCGGTGACAACAAAAAGCCAGGGAGCCAATCCTCCCGCCCACAGGCCAACCAGACCATAGCGCACCAGGCGCAGGGTCAAACCCGGCCACCACCCCGCCTCCACCACATCGGGGAACCACATCTTCAGGCCCAAATACAATCCCAGCAGCACCACAAAGCCCACCACGAAGCGTAAAAGCCGTTTCCACCACGTGCCCCGCGCCGAGAAGTGGGCCACCCGCCTCTCCAACGCCACCCCCAGGCTCATACCCATCAATGTCCCGCTGATGGAGGCCGCGCCCTCGCTGGGATGAAACAAAAACAGCGCCAGCGGTACGGCCAAGGCCAGAGGTATCTGCGCGCTGAAGCCGCCGTGAGCCAGCCACCTCCCCAGGCCCGGAATCAGCCCCAGACCCAGCAGCACCAGCAGCACACCAATGGTCCATCCGCCCAGCACGGCCACCGGATAGTGAACCCCCAGGTAGATGCGCGACAGGCCGATGAGAAAGGGAAGGACGAGAGCGACGATCCAGGCCCACCGCTTACGCACCTGGGTGGCCAGATAACCCCATACCACGGTGCTGTTCTGCGCGTGCCCGCTGGGGAAGCAATAGGTGATGGGCTCTTCCAGAGAGACCAGGGCGCGTACCTTGTCCGGCGCGTGGATGAAGGGGCGCGGCACTTTGAACAAGTCTTTGAGGCTGCCATTCAGGTAGCTGGAGAAGAGGAAAAGAAAAGTGAGCCGGACGCCGAGCCGCTTGTCGAGACACCAATAGATAAGCGGCGGGAGAATCAGATAGAACTCCTCGTTGCCCAAAAAGGTAAGGGCCTTGAAAAACGCATCGAGCACGGGGTTGCTGAAGGATTGGAACCAGATGTTGATCTCGATGAAGGCGGTAAAGAACTGTTGCATCTCTCACCTCCCGACTGGAAGTCACTCCTCAGCGCCTGCGACCGGCTGCCCTCAATTTCGCCACAGAGACACACAGATTTTCACAGAACGTTGTTACTACTCAGGCTAGCAGGCGCACTGTCCTCCCCAGGCTCGTAGCCCCCGTCCTGGGGGCGTCTCGGCTGAGAAAACCGCGCAAAAGCCAGCATCTTGCCGCATGGAACGTCCCCGGGACGGGGACTTGGAGCATAGGCTGAGTAGTCACAGAACGTTTAATTTTCTGTCATCCCTGCTGCACGATGGAGAGCACGAACTGAGCACTGCGCACCATGTCCGCCACGGCAATGCTCTCCTGCGGGGTATGCACATCCGTCATCCCGGTGCTGATGACCAGCGCGTCCAATCCGCCAGCGTTGAAGACGTTGGCATCGCTGCCACCACCGGAAGCGGTGAAAAACAGCTCCCACCCCAGTCGCTCGGCCGCGCGCGTCACCCGCTGCACAAGAGGCGAGTCATCCCCCAGATTGAAGGCGCTGAAAGAGCGGTTGACCTCGATATCCACTTCGGCCCCGTGCTGATTGGCGGCTTCTTCCAGAGCACGGGTCATGGCCCGCACCTGAGCCGCCAGCTTGTCCTCATCTCGGCTCCGCACCTCCCCTTCAATCTCCGTCCGTTCAGGCACGATGTTGACCGCCGTCCCCCCCTGGATCAGACCGATGTTAGCCGTGGTCTCCTCGTCAATGCGCCCCAGCGTCATGCGGGCGATGGCCTCTGCGGCGACGACAATGGCATTGATGCCTTCCTCCGGATTGACGCCAGCATGGGCCGCCTTGCCATGGATCACCGCCCTCAGCCCATCACGGGCAGGGGCAGAAACGACGACATTCGTAATCGGTCCGCCGCTATCCAGCACCAGGGCCTGACGCGCCAGAAATTGCGACATGTCCAACGCTTTGGAGCCCAGCAGACCGATCTCCTCGCCCACGGTGAGAGCTATCTCCAGAGGAGGATGGGGCAGATTCTGCTCCTGCAAGACGTGCACCACTTCCAGGATGACGGCTATGCCCGATTTGTCATCCCCACCGAGAATGGTGGTGCCATCGCTGCGCACTATGCCGTCTTCGACAATGGGCTGGATACCCCGGTCCTGGCCGACTGTGTCCATGTGAGCGTTGAGCAAGAGGGCCTCGCCCTGCCCGTCCAGGTATGCGATGACATTACCGGCATCGTCGCGACGGGTTATCAAGCCCAAAGCAGAGAAAATCTCGCTCAGGTGTTGGGCAATGGCCTCTTCCTCTCCGCTGGGGCTGTCAATGCGCACCAGGGATAAAAAAGTGTTCAGCAATCGCTCCTGGTTGATAGTGAAATCCCCCCTCATAGAACCTCCTGAAAGCCACACGACGGTCGAGACCGGGGGCTATGCCCAGCGCCGCCCTTCTGCCTCGCCCCTGCTAATGCGCGTCCTTATCCTGACGCGCCTGTTCCAGAATTTCCCGCGCGCTCTTGCGGGTCACCTCGCTGACCACGCCCAGCATCTGAGCCAATTCTTCCACTCGCGCTTCCGGTGATAACTCTTGCACCTGGGTAATTGTCCGCTCGCCGACCACCTGCTTGTTCACCTTGAAGTGAGCATCGCCGTAGCTGGCCAGTTGTGGCAGGTGGGTCACACACAAGACCTGATGCGCAATGCCATTAGCGCCGGAGACGGTGGAAAGGCCCCACAGCTTACGTCCTACCACGCCACCGGCCCGCCCACCGATGCCCTGGTCAATCTCGTCGAAGATAAGCGTCGGGGTGCGGTCAGCATGGGAGAGCACGGTGCGCAGAGCGAGCATCAGGCGCGAGGTCTCACCACCGGAGGCGACTTTGGCCAGGGGTTTGAGCGGCTCCCCCACGTTAGGGGCGATGAGGAATTCCACCCGGTCCAGGCCCGTGCTGTCGAAGGCCAGGCGTCGCTCGCCCACCCAGGCCCCATCCGGCGATTCGGTCTGCTCGATGCTCACGTAAAAGCGGGCCTCGGCCATCCGCAGGTCATCGAGCTGGGTTTCGACCTCCGCCGCCAGTCGGTCCCCCGCCTCCCGTCGCCGTGCGGAAAGCTCCGCTCCCAATTGACCAATCTCGTGCAGAAGCACGTCCTCTTGCCGGCGCAGCTCCTCCACCCGCTCCTCGCTGCCGGTAATCGCCTCCAACTCGGCCTCCGCCTCCCGCTGGAAAGCCAATATCTCGGCGATGGAATCCCCGTACTTCCGCTTGAGACGATAGATCAGGTCCAGGCGCTCTTCCACCTGCTGCAAGCGGCGCGGGCTGAACTCGATGCCATCCATGTACCTGCGCATCTGACGGGCCAACTCGGCCAGTTGATCGGTGATTTCGTCCACCATGCGGCTCTGGTCCGCAGCGCCAGCGTCAATCTTGGAGAGAGCGCTCAGGGCACGAGTCACCTGCCCCATCAGATCAATCACCGAAGCCTGCTCCTCGGAGCCCTCATCCAATATCCGATAGCACTCACCGGCCAACTCCATCAAGCGTTCCGCGTTGGCCAGACGGGAGCGTTCCTGCATTAGCTCTTCTTCCTCGCCGATCTCCAGATGGGCGGCGGCGATCTCCGAGACCTGATATTGCAGCAGGTCGGCGCGGCGGGCCAGTTCGCGCTCGTCTCGCAGCAGAGCATCAAGTTCACGGCGCACCCGGCGCAGCTCGATCACCTTGGCGGCCAGTCGGGCCCGCAGTTCACCCAAACCGGCATAGCGGTCGAGGAACTCTAGATGCTCGCGCACCCGCAACAAGGAGAGGTGCTCACTCTGCCCGTGGATGTCCACCAACTGCTGCCCGATGCTCCCCAACACGGCCAACGTGACCGCGCGCCCGTTCACCCGGCAGACACTGCGCCCCTCGCGACGAATCTCGCGGGCCAGGATGAGAGTGTCATCGCGGTCACCTTCCAGACCGTTTTCCCGCAGCAGGGGCAGGATAGCCTCCTGGCTCAGCGGATTCAGAGTGAAAATGCCCTCCACTCGCGCCTCGTCAGCGCCGGCGCGGATAACCCCCGTATCGGCGCGACCGCCCAAAAGCAGGCTGACCGCATCAATGATAATGGACTTCCCCGCGCCCGTCTCGCCGGTGAGAACGTTGAAACCGGGCGAGAAGCGCAAATGCAGCTCGTCAATGATGGCGAAATTGTTGATCGTCAGTTCACTTAACATAGCCGTTCGCAACACAAATTCAATCCCGGTTATCAGCTCGTTAGGGCTTTTCAAAGAATTGACCTAGGTGACAGTCACCCCCGATCTGCTGGTGAGAAAGACGCTCAGGGAGCCGTATCTTGCCATCTTTGGCGAGCCTCCTGTGCCGAAAAGGTGACTGTCACCTGGCCTGCGTTAGAATATTGAAAAGCCTTGATCAGCACGTAGGGCAGGTTGGCGGCGGGTACAGCGAGTAGACTTCTTGGGTCGTGACTACTCAGCCTATGCTCCAAGTCCCCGTCCCGGGGACGT
>JACIWR010000308.1 GCA_014360845.1 Anaerolineae bacterium | reverse complement strand
TCCTCCCCAGGCTCGTAGCCCCCGTCCCGGGGGCGTCTCGGCTGAGAAAACCGCGCAAAAGACAGCATCTTGCCGCATGGAACGTCCCCGGGACGGGGACTTGGAGCATAGGCTGAGTAGTCACCGAGCAAAATCAGTAGCGGTCGATCAGGACGTTTACCTGAACTCTGTCGCTCTGAACTTGCACAGCCTGTATTCGGGTCTGGGGCGGCTGTTCGAACTGGTAGCCCGACATGTGGATGGCACCTTACCAGGGGGAGCCACCTGGCATCGCGATTTGCTGCGAATGGTAAGTCGCGAGACAACCAACGTGCGTCCAGCAGTGATTGACACAGATACAGCCAGCAACCTAGACGAATTCCGGCGCTTCCGCCATCTCGTCCGCAACGTCTACACAACTAACCTGCAGCCGGAAAGGATGGCTGGGATGAGTGAGCTGAGAGTGTGAAAACGGTGAAACGCTGGCTCGGCAACCCGTGGGTCTTTTTTCTCATAGCAGCAAGCGGGATACTGGCTATTTTGGCTTTCCCCTACGCCGTCAGCGCCTATCACCTGGAAGCTGGGGGACGAGCGCTGGATCAAGTTGGCAGGTCGGCGAATGGCGAATGGCGAATGGCGAATGGCGAGTCGGCGAATCCGCACTTGCAATCGGCCATCAGTCACCTGCAGGCAGCGTTGCATTGGGATGCGAGGAACTCACAGGCGTACCGCTTGCTGGGGCGGGCGTACCTGGCGCAAGGGGACCTGCTAGCCGCCGCCGAGGCGCTGACCCGTTTCACCGAGTTGCGACCTGATAATCCACTGGGCCACATCGAGCTGGCCGAGGTGTACGAGGCCATAGAAACCGAGCTGCAAGCCCATGTCTATTACGATTTCCTGACCCACCTGCCGGAAGCGAGGATTGAGACGGCGGGCTTCTGGATTGACACCATCTTCTGCGAGGAGGGCGACCCACCCGACAAGTGCTACATAGCCGAGACGGCGTTCCACATGCCGGATGATGCCGCGCCGCGGCCCACGCTGTTCATGCACGCCCCCAGCCGCGCCAGTTACACGCTGACCCTGCCGGAGGAACAGGTAGTGCTCTCCTTTGGCATGGGGCTGCATCCCCTCACCTGGAGTTGGGGTGGCGATGGGGTGACCTATGAAGTGTTTGTGGACGATGGACAGGGGGAGCAACAGATATTCACCGGGCGGCTGGATGTGCCTGATGCAATGGAAGGGTGGAAGGGTGGAAGAGTAGATTTGAGTGCCTACGCCGGGCGAACGGTGACCCTGACCCTGAGTGTGATTCCAGGCCCGGAGTGGGAGATGACCGGCGATTGGGCGGGATGGGGAGAGCCGCGCCTGGTGGCCACAGAAGCATTGCCCCTGATAGCCCTGCGCCCGGCGGAGCAGGTGGTACGCCAGTGGAAAGAGGCCGGGTTGACGGCGCAGGATTTCATCGCCCGCGGGGAAGAGGAGCGGAAGGCGAAGAGGTACGAGGAAGCACTGGCGTGGTACGAACGGGCAGCGCGGTTGGAGCCGGGATTGGGCGATCCGTGGTACTACACCGGGCTGGCGTATGAGGGGCTGGAGCAGTGGGTAGCTGCGTTGGAATCGTATCAGCGGGCGATTGATATGGGGTCCTTCACTGCCGTGCATCGCAGCAGCCCATATTACCGGCTGGGAGTGATCTACCAGTGGCGGCTGGAGTCGCGGCAGGCGGATGCTGCCCTGGCGGCTTATGAGGCGGCGATAGAGGCAGATGATTTCAGCGCCGACTGGGAGGCGGCGGATTGCCACTACAAGCGGGGGGAGATTTTGTGGTGGAAAAAGGCCGATCCAGACGAGTACATCGCCGAGTATCAGCGGGCAATCGAACTGAATCCCAAACACGCCTCCGCGCACATCCTGCTGGGAGTGGCCTATTACGCGCGGGATAAAGACGTGGCAGCGGCCGAGGCCGAAATCCGGCAGGCAATAGAATTGTCACCCCAAAACAAGTGGACCTATTATCATCTGGGTGAGATTTACCGGCAGGAAGGGCGCACGGACGAGGCCAGGGCCATGTACGAGCAGGCGCTGGAGATTGATCCGCAGTTCGCGGCGGCGCAGGAGAAGCTCCAGACCCTGATCAATTGAGAGCCCAGGCCAGCAGGTTGGGATAACGGCGACAACTCAACCCCACTGGCGGGACTCGAAGAGCAAGCTGGAAGAGGGTTGACCACAGATATGACCGGGCCACGAGGGAAGCAGCGCAACAGGATAGCGTCTTTGTCAGAGCGACGTGAAAGGCACGTAGCGGCGCTGGCGAGCGATTTGGATCATGTAGTACAACAGCTCAGCCACATGCCTGAGGTGCAGAAGGTCATCCTGTTCGGCTCCTATGCCGCCGGACGACGCGACCTACTTACCGATCTCGACATCCTGGTGGTGATGGATTCGCCATTAGATTTCGTCGCTCGCAACGTGGAATTGGCCCGGCGACTGCGCGCAGGTGTGGCCTTGGATTTGTTGGTCTATACGCCTCAGGAGATGGAGCAAATGCGCGACCGACCATTTCTGCGCCACGCGCTAAAGACAGGAAAGGTGCTTTATGAGAGAAAACCCTCTCCATGAAGGGCAACGTTGGCTGGAGCAGGCGCAAGCCGATCTCCAATGGGCCCGTCATTTGAATGAGCAAGGGGCCTACTACCTGGTGTGTTTCCTGGCGCAGCAAGCAGCCGAGAAGGCACTGAAGGCCTTTCTCTATGCTCAAGGAGAGGAATTGGTCGTGGGACATTCGGTGCGGCAATTGTGCTTGCGGGCCGCTGAGTATGACGCGCGATTTCAACACCACCTGGACGACTGGGGCGTGCTTGACAGTTACTACATTCCTACCCGCTATCCTAACGGCCTGCCGGATGACATCCCGGCGCGTGTTTACAACCGCCAGGCAGCACAAGGAGCGTTGGCCCTGGCGGAGGCAGTGGCTGCCGAGATCGAGGCGTGGTTTGCGGCGACGGTGACAACAGGCGACACGCCGGGAAGGTGAATCGCCCTGTGCCGGGCGGCGTGGGCGCGGCAAAGCAGGGTTGCGCCTCAAACCGACCTGCGGACCGCAGGCTGAGAGTAGTAAATTGGGCAGAAGCCTCAGAGCGTGGAGGTGTAAGATTTGGTAAAACCCATTGTGCTCAGCTCCCACGCCCGTGAAAAGATGCTTGACCGAATGGCGATCAGATCAGGCAATAGTGAGCCGGCAAGGAAAGGGCGAGTAATGTTTCGCAAGAATTTCGCTTACGATAAGTCGTGGCGAGGCAAGCATTACGCCATTAAACAAGTAGCCCCCATCGTCGCAGAGGAGAATGATCGTTTAGTTGTTGTGACAGTATTCGTCTACTACTTCTAGAAGGGGTAGAAGCAGATGAAAATCAGTTACGATCCAGAAGTGGACGCTCTGACAATCCGGCTTGTGGAGGAAAGGGTAGAGTGTGAAACGATTAGGATAAACGATCAGGTAGCTATGGACATTGGACCGGGCGAACGAGTGGTGGCCATAGAAATCCTAGATGCCAGCGAGTTGGTGCCTCGCTTAACGGACGTTGGTATACAACTGGAAAGATTGCCTGTTGCTTCGTAAAACTCGGAGTTGGGCTGGCCGTGGAACCTTCGAGCGGCCATTGTGCTTGCGGGCCGCTGAGCATGACGCGCGATCTCAACACCACCTGGACGACTGCGGAGGCAGTGGCTGCCGAGATCGAGGCGTGGTTTGCGGCGACGGGGTGACGTTCAAAGTGTTCGTGGATAGTTACTACTCAGGCTAGCAGGCGCACTGTCCTCCCCAGGCTCGTAGCCCCCGTCCCGGGGGCGTCTCGGCTGAGAAAACCGCGCAAAAGACAGCGTCTTGCCGCATGGAACGTCCCCGGGACGGGGACTTGGAGCATAAGCTGAGTGGTCACCGTGGATAATGGCAGGGGCGAGCTGCGAGGGTCGAACCCGATTGACGATTCGCATTACGTGCTCCCAGAAAGGGTGTGAGCGATGAGTAACCGTGCAAGGGACTGGCTGGCCCAGGCCGCCCATGACCTGGAACACGCCCGACATGCCCTGGAAGATGCAGACTATGATTGGGCTTGCTTTGCAGCTCACCAGGCAGCCGAGAAAGCGGTCAAAGCACTGTTCTTGCTTCTGGGCGGGGAAGGCTGGGGGCACTCCGTCACTCATTTGCTGAAAGATCTGGCGCAGAAACAGAGTGTCGCCGAGAGTTTAGTCCAGGCCGCTCAACGGCTGGATAAGCATTATATCCCCACGCGCCATCCGAACGGGTTTGATACCGGCGCTCCGCGAGATTATTACACAGCCGACGAGGCCAAACAGGCGATTTCCGATGCACAGCGTATTTACGACTTTTGCCAGCAGTCGTTTCATTGACAGAGAAGCGGTGGTCGGCATTTTGCGCACCGTGGCGCAGCGCCTGAAAAGCCAATATGCCGAGATCAGAGCGATTCATCTTTTCGGCTCTTTTGCCGCAGGGACAGCCACACCCCGGAGCGATGCCGATGTGGTAATAGAAGTGATGTGCAGCGCGGATGCGGCACGGCGCGAACGCATAGCAGAGGCCGCGCGATCCGCCTTTTTGGAAGCCCCTGTGCCAGTAGAGCTTTTTATCCTGGATTCCAAGCGAATGCAGGAGTGTTGGGGTATTGCCGGTGCCGTGGCGCGGGAAGGAGTGCGGTTAGCATAAGGAGTGGAGACGCATCGCCTTGAGCCGGGCGGCATGGACGCGGCGGAGCAGGTTCGTCTCGGTTGCGTCTCAAGCCGGCCTGCGGGATTTGACACCTTCCAGGGCGCTGGACGTACACGGCGGGGATAAAGTGCGACGCACCTGGAAGGCACGCCGCACCCGGCCCGGCAGCGTGGGCCGTGGCCGCAATTGAGCATACGCAGCCGGGCGATCGTTCGACTGAGCCCCTTCGTCTTCGCTCAGGATGTAGCTCACGACGAAGTCCCACCCGCGGGCAGGGTCGCCTGGCCCATGGAGAGAGGGAAACCAGACGGGCTGGCGATCAACCGAAATATGCAGCAGAAGATTGGAGGAAGGCGTGATGCAGCTGAAAATAACGATTGAAATCTGGCAAAAAGGGAAGTGGTATGTAGCCATATGCCCTGAACTGGATTTTGTCTCACAAGGCCTTTCGCCAAAGGAGGCACGACGCAATCTCCTTGAGGTGATTAAGATTCAATTTGAGGAGATGAGCGCTCTGGGTACCCTGGAAGACTACCTGATGGAATGCGGCTATGTAAAGGATGACGGGAAACTGGTACCACAAGCAGAAATGGTCAGCTTTGAGAGGTCCGCCGTGCAGGTAGCGTGATGCCTCGAATCACACCGGTCGACTGGAAAACGTTGGTGCGGGTGTTCGAGTTGTACGGGTGTGAGTATAAACGCAAGAAAGGCTCACACCATATCCTGATTTGCCCCCAGGCCAAACGCGCTGTAGTCATACCCGAGTATGATGAGATTGACGTGGAGATCATCAGGAATAATATGCGG
>JACIWR010000307.1 GCA_014360845.1 Anaerolineae bacterium | reverse complement strand
CAAATCATGGCTCGGACGGCAGGTAGGCGGCTCATGGGGTTTTCCCTTAAGGCGACATCGTTCGGGAGATGTTCGAGGTCAAGGGGGCTAAGCGCTGTAGCCGCCGCCAACCTGCCCTACTGGATATAGTTCTGTCTTTGGAAGGAAAAAGTCAGATGAAAAAATTCGTAGGTTCTTGGTTACGGTTCTCTGATGACAAAGGTACACACTTCTCCCGCCATCAATACCTGCTTAACCTGGTATTATTTGGACTGGCGGGACCGGGCTTTTTGTTTGGGTTGGTCATGGCCTGCATGTGGGCCTGTGGTCAGGCTCCTATCACGGGGGCGTTGGCGGGTCTGGGGGTACAGCCCTTTTATCTCTTGTCCTACTGGCTGGCTCGCCGGGGAAAAGAGCGACTGGCGGCGTACATCCCCGTTCTGACCCTCTTTCTGGTGATGGTGGGAGCGAGCTATCACGTAGGCGTCGGTCATATCACCCTCGTTGGCTATGCTATGGTCGCGCTGACCGCGGGCATTCTGATCGGCATTCACACCGCTCTGCTTTTCGGTTTGCTCAGCACGATTGCCTATTTGGTGATAGGCACAATGCAGGTGGCCGGTCGCCTACCCAATCCCTTGTCACCGGAAGCCACAGTGGTGGCGGATGGTGTAGGGCTGGGATTGGGTTTGGTCGTCCTGGTGATTTTCCAGTGGCTTTACGATCGCGAGGTGCGCAAGGGATTGCTGCGCGAGCGGGCGTTGAATGCCGAGTTGATGGCGCACCGGGTGCAACTGGAGCAGCGCGTCGCCGAGCGTACAGCCGAGCTCACTGCTGCCAACGCTCGACTTCGGAGCGAAATCGCCGAGCGCGAGCGGGTGGAGGCAGAACTGCGGGAGTACGCCGTCAAACTGGAACGGAGCAACCGCGAACTGCAGAGCTTCGCCTACATCGCCTCTCACGACCTGAAAGAGCCCCTGCGCAAGATTCGGACCTTCGGGGACCGACTGGTGGCCAGGTACGGCGATACGCTGGATGAGCAGGGATGCGATTACCTGGCGCGGATGCAGAATGCGGCGGCGCGTATGGAGGCTCTCATAGAGGGGCTGCTGACCTACTCGCGGGTGACGACCAAAGCGCAGCCTTTTGTGGCAGTGGACCTCAAGCAGGTAGTGCGCGAGGTGCTGGACGATCTGGAGGTGCGGATAGAGCAGTTGCAGGCGCGGGTGGAGGTGGGGGAGCTGCCCACGGTGGAGGCGGACCCGGTGCAGATGCGCCAGCTATTCCAGAATCTGATAGGGAACGCGCTGAAGTTTCACCGCGAGGGGGTAGCGCCGGTGGTGCGGGTGTGGAGTGAGCCGTTGAACGGGGGTGAGGGGCAGTATCAGATCATGGTGGAGGACAACGGCATCGGCTTTGATGAGAAGTATGCGGATCGTCTGTTCCAGGTGTTTCAGCGGCTACATGGACGGAGTGAGTACGAGGGCACGGGCATTGGCCTGGCCATCTGCCGCAAGATCATAGAGCGGCATGGCGGGAGCGTCACCGCGGAGGGGACACCGGGTCAGGGCGCGACCTTCGTGGTGACTTTGCCAGCGCGGCAAAACCAGGATAATTGATTCCCAGGCTTTGATTGGCGCAAAATTCTAACGCTGCTCGCCCTTGTGGGGGGAAGGGGAGCCCATTGCTACCAGGAGGGACACATGAAACGCAAAATTTTATTACTCATCGTCCTTACCGCTCTTGGGGCCTGTTTGATCGCCTGTCGGGCGCAACCGGTTATATCCCCCATACCTACGGCCCCGCCTCTGGCGGAAGAGCTGATATTCTACGACTGGGCGGAGGACATGCCTCAGTCTGTGCTGGATGCTTTTACTGAGGAATACGGGGTTCAGGTGGCCTATGTGACCTATGAATCCCAGGAAGAGGCTATGGATAACATAAAGGCGGGAGAGGTGTACGATGTGGTGGTCATGGACAACGATGCTGTGCCTCTGCTGCTGGCGGATAATCTGCTGGCCGAGATAGATTACCGCAATGTGCCCAACTTCGACAACATCTCACTCAACTTTCGCGATCTGGCATATGATCCGGGCAACAAACACTCGGTTCCTTTCAACTGGGGCACTACCGGCCTGGTGGTGCGTAGTGACCTGGTGGAGAAGTTACCGACCCATTGGTCCAGTTTGTGGGATCCCTGCTATGCGGGCAAGATTGCTCTACGGGAAGGTGTACCCTACGATTTCATAGGGCTCACCCTCAAGTCCCTGGGATTCTCCATCAACTCCGAGGACCCCGGCGAGCTGGAGGTAGCGCTGAAGCGCATGTTGCAGCTCAAGGAGAGCGCTATCTTCGTGGGTTCTTACGCCGAGGATGCGGTGCCGGTGCTCTTGAGCGGCGAAGCCGTGATTTTGGTCGGTTGGGCCGAGGATGTCCTCCTGGCTCGCGAATACAGCGATGACATCGTGTACATATTGCCTGAAGAGGGCACTCTGTTGTGGGGCGATAACTTTGTCATTCCGGCCAATAGCCCCCGCAAATACACCGCTGAGGTATTCTTGAACTTCCTCCTGCGCCCGGAGATCAGCGCGCAGATCACCAACGAGAATTACTATGCCACTCCCAACGAAGCGGCCCGTCCGTTCATCGAGCCGGACATTCTGAACGATCCGGTGGTCTTTCCGTCCAATGATGCTTTGGCCAATGCTGAGGTTTTTCTACCGCGCAGTGTGGAAGGGGCCAAGCTATGGGACGAAATTTGGGAGCGCTTTATGGCCGGGGGGGCTTAAGGAGGCACTTGTGAATCGCAAGATACGGGAACATGACAGTGGCACAAAGGCGCGTGGGGTCCGCCCGCGAAGCTTGCGCAGTCGTCTCCTGGGCTGGCTGGGAGGGCTATTCCTGGTGTCGCTGCTTGTCCTCGCCTCAGTGGTGTACTATTCCGTTTTCCGCGTCGAGCAAAACTCCTGGCGCGGACGGCAGACGGAAGCCACCCGCCACGCGGTCGAAACGGTGTCTGACTTCGTGCAACATTTGGCGGATGTTTTAGCCACGGTCAGTCTCATGAGCCTGGATAACCTGGACACGGCACCGCAGGTAATGACCACTGTGCTGCAGCAACACCCGGCTCTACAGGAGATGGTCCTGCTCAATGCCGAGGGCAAGGTGCTGGTCAGTGCCTATCAGGGAGCGCCGTTGCTGGCGAATCTCTTCACGATTCCTCAGTCCACCTGGTTTCGGCGGGCAAGGGCAGGGGAGCTCTACCTGGGGAATATCGAGATGTCCCCGGCCGGTGACCCTTATCTGATCATGGCGATGCCCGGCCCCGAGGGCATGGTGGTGGCCGCGCGACTGCGTATGGAAGTGCTTTGGGATGTGATTGCGCACCTTCGCTTTGGGGAAACCGGCCAGGCGTACGTGGTGGATGAAGACGGGCGCATCGTGGCCCACACCGAGCCCGCAGTGGTTCTGGCCAAGACGAGCCTGGCCGGACGTCCGGAGCTGGTGCTTGCGGCCCAGTCCGCCGGAGATGAGTGGTATGGGACGTATGTCAATTTTCAGGGTACTCCTGTGGTGGGTGCGCGGGCCGCAGTGCCCGGCACGAGATGGATGGTGCTCACTGAGATATCGCGGGCTGAGGCGTTCGTCAACAGCCGCATGACCGGGTTACGTCTTGTCGGGGTGATGATGTTTTTTGCCATTGCGATATTGCTCAGTGTCGCTTGGCTGCTGGAACGGCAGGTCTTGCGGCCTCTGGAACAGCTCCGCGCGGGGGCGGAACGCATCGGGAACGGGGATCTGAAGCACCGGATTCGCCTGGCCCGACAGGACGAGGTCGGTCAGGTGGCGGCGGCTTTCGATCAAATGGCCGATCGCCTGCTGCGACGCGAGGCGCAGTTGGCCGCTAAAACGGCGGCGCTGACCGCCGAGGTGGAGGAACGCAAGCGCGCAGAGGAAGCGCTGCATCGCAGCGAGGAACTCTTCCGCGCCATATCGGAGCAGATGCCCGATAGCCTGCTCCTGCTCTCCCTGGACGACCCACAGGTTCCCGGCAAAATTATCTACGCCAACCAGGCGGTCAGCCGCATGCACGGCTATCCCCTGGAGGAGATAATCGGGCGCTCCATCAGCTTCCTGGATGACCCGGCATCGGCGAAACACGTGCCAGAGCGCATAAAGCGCATTCTGAACGGGGAAACTCTGGTTTTCGAGGCGCACCATTGCCGCAAAGATGGGTCCGTATTTCCCGTGGAGGTCACCGCGCGTTTGATTGACTACGGTGATCGCAAGGTGATTCTGGCCCTGGATCGCGACATTACCGAGCGCAAACGGGCCGAGGAGGCGCTGCAAACGTACGCCGCCAGACTCAGGGAGAGAAATCGGGAGCTGCAGGACCTGGTGTATGTGGCTTCCCACGACTTACAGGAGCCTTTGCGCAAGGTGCAGACTTTCACCGATTGGTTGCGGGCCAGGTATGGCGATACGCTGGACGCGCAGGGACGCTACTATTTGCAGCGGACGCAGCAGGCGGCGGCGCGGATGCAGGCTTTAGTCGAAGGGTTACTGGCGTATTTGCAGGTGACCACCAGGACCCAGACCTTTGGGGCAGTGGATTTGGACCGGCTGGTGCGCCGTGTGCTGGCCGATTTGGAGATGCAAATCGAGCAGACCGGGGCGCGGGTGGAGGTGGGGGACCTGCCCACGGTGGAGGCAGACCCGGTGCAGATGCGGCAGCTATTTCATCACCTGATCAGCAACGCCTTGAAGTTCCGTCGCAAAGATGAAACCCCGTTAGTTCAGGTGCGCGCCCAACCCCTCAATGGTCGAGATGGTGTTTACCAAATCTCGGTGACAGACAATGGAATCGGTTTTGAACAGAAATATGCGGACCGTATTTTCCACGCCTTTGAACGGCTGCACGGATGGAATGAATACGAGGGCACAGGCATTGGTCTGACTATTTGCCGCAAGATCGTGGAGCGGCACGGAGGAAGCATTGCCGCGCAGAGCGCGCCAGGACAGGGAGCGACCTTTGTAGTGACTTTACCGTTAAAACAATCCCGGGGGAGGGAATGAACAATGAGGACCAAAGGAAAACCTATTATCATTCTGATGGCTGATGATGACCCAGATGATCGCATGCTGACCAAAGAAGCATGTGAGGAGGCTCGCCTGGCTAATCCTCTCCACTTTGTGGAGGATGGCGAACAGCTTATGGATTATCTGCACCGCCGTGGCGAGTATGCAAAACTGAGCCAGGACCCGTTACCGGGCTTGATTTTGCTCGACCTGAACATGCCCAAGAAGGACGGGCGCGAGGCCCTCGCCGAGATCAAGGCCGATCCTGAGCTGCGGCGCATTCCTATCGTGGTGTTGACGACTTCCAAAGCCGAGGAAGACATCCTGCGCACCTACGATCTGGGAGTGAACTCCTTCATCATCAAACCGGTCACTTTTGAATCTCTGGTGGAAGTGGTGAAGACTTTGGCCAAGTACTGGCTGGGCATCGTTGAGCTGCCCGGAGACGGCGATGGGAATGGATGCCGATAACTATGCGTTGAGAATTCTGTTG
>JACIWR010000306.1 GCA_014360845.1 Anaerolineae bacterium | reverse complement strand
GGCAGATTGTTCACCGTAGTGTCGGCCCACGGCGGGCAGGGCCTGTGCTGGCCCCGCCGTAGGGCTGCCCGCCGTTACATCTTACATCGGGGCAAGCCTCGCCTGGAGCTCAAAGCCCCAGGCTGAGCGGCGGAAGGGCGCTGCAAGCGCCCTGAAAGTGGTCTGGAAGGCTCAATAGCCCGCTTCCAAGCGGGCTTGAGCTGCTCAGCCCTGAGCGTTAGCTCGGGGTGGTCGGGCTCGCCCTCAAACTGAAGCACACCCTAGCTGCCTTCGAGGATTCCTATGCATCGTAGAATCGGCTTTCTGGTCTTGCTGACATTGGCGCTGGTGACCGTCATCGGGCCCGGTACGGCCCTGGCCCAGGATCAGCGCCTGGTGCTGGCTTTTTACTACGCCTGGTACGACACCTCTCAATGGACCGGGGATAAGGTGCCCGATTTGCCCCTTATCCCTTACAATTCTCGCGACCGGGAAACCATTGAACGCCACGTGGATCAGGCTCTGGCGGCGGGGATTGACGCCTTTGTCGTTTCCTGGTACGGTCCCCAGGTCGAGAACAACCAGACCGAGACCAACTTCCGTACATTGTTGGATGTGGCTCAGCGGAAGGGGCTGCGGGCCACAGTTGATGTGGACCTGGGCGCTACACCTTTTTTACACAGTGCTGGCGACGTCAAAGGCGCATTGGACTATGTGTTGACCGTTCACGCACAGCATCCCGCTTTTCTGCGCTACGGGGGTAAGCCGCTGATCTTCTTCTGGCGGCAGGGGAAGTTCTCCGTGGAGACCTGGCAGGCCATCCGCGCTGAGGTGGACCCCGGTCACAACAGTCTGTGGATTGCCGAGGGGGTAGATTTCTCGTATCTGGCGGTGTTCGATGGCCTGCACCTGTACAACATCACCTGGGACCCGCCCGCCGACGTGGGTTATACCCTCTCGCGTTGGGGGAGGCGGGTGCGGGAATATAACGCTGCCCACGGTGTGCACAAGCTCTGGATAGCGACGGTGATGCCCGGCTACGATGACACTCGCGCTCCCGGCCGAGGTCACACCTATCGCCATGACCGGCGCCATGGCGCGTACTATCGTGAGACCTGGCAGGCGGCTATAGACAGTTCACCTGACCTGGTGATCATCACCAGTTTCAACGAGTGGGTTGAGGGGACGATGATTGAGCCCAGCGTGAGCTACGGCAACTTGTACCTGGACATCACTGCCCAGGAAGCGGCTCGTTACAAATCTACCTCCCTTCTGGAGGAAGTCGTGCCGACAGCGACGCCCGAACCGCCGACGGCCACACCTACCCTCACGCCAACCGCTACCGCCTCACCGACGCCGACGCTCACTCCTTCGCCCACTTTCACGCCAGAGCCGACGGCCACACCGACGAACACGCTTACCCCCACGCCGACCGCCACCCGCACTCCCAGCAGGACGCCGACTCCTTCACCGTCTCCCACCATGGTCTCTGCCGGGCCCACGGTCACCCCGCTAGCACCGCCGAGCGACCCACCTGTGGCCTGGGGTGGCGAGGACTTGCTTGTCCTGGCGGTGAGCCTGTTGGGCGTGGGGCTCGGGGCCTGGATCATCGCTCTGCTCCGCTCCCGGCGGGTCACAGGTCGGTCATGAGCGACGCAGGCTCTCGTGAAGTGGGTCCCTGACTCTCGGGATGACCACATACTCCAGACCCCAGCTCGGACAAGGAGGAACGGATGGAACGCATTGTGTTTATGGGTACGCCCTCTTTCGCTGTCCCTATCTTAAAGGCTCTTGCCGCTGAGAAAGGATACGACCTGGTTTGCGTGGTGACTCAACCCGACCGCCCGGCCGGGAGAGGGCGCAAACCGGCGGCCTCGGCGGTGAAAGAAGCCGCCCTGGCGCTTGGCCTGCCCATCTGGCAGCCACGGACTCTCCGTGACCCAGAGGCTGTGGAGAAGCTACGCTCTCTTTCCCCCACAGTTATAGTGGTCGCCGCCTTTGGTCAGATACTCAAGGCGGATGTGCTGGCCATCCCTGCCAGGGGCTGTGTGAATGTGCACGCCTCCTTGCTGCCCCGCTGGCGGGGAGCGGCTCCCATCCCGGCAGCTATCCTGGCCGGCGACGAGGAGACGGGGGTGACAATCATGCTCATGGACGAGGGCATGGATACCGGACCGATTCTGGCTCAAACCGCCATCCCCATTCGCCCCGATGATACGACCGGTTCGTTGAGCGAGCGATTATCTGTGCTGGGAGCTGAGTTGCTGCTGGCTACTCTCCCTGGCTGGCTGGCGGGGGAGATTCAGCCCCGCCCTCAAGATGGTGCTCAGGCTACGGTGTGCAAGCTTCTGCGCAAAGAGGACGGGCAACTGGACTGGTCGCTGCCGGCCATAGAATTGGAGCGACGGGTGCGGGCCTACAATCCCTGGCCAGGGGCGTACACCATGTGGCGCGGCAGACAGCTCAAAATATTGCGCGCGGCGGCGTTGCCAGAATGGCACGGCCCTCAGACCCCTGGGCAGGTCATTTCTCTTCCGGAGGGGGCGGGCGTATCTACAGGGCGGGGCGCTTTGCTGCTCCTGGAAGTGCAGATGGCCGGGCGGCGAGCGATGGACATCCGCGATTTCATGCGGGGGCAGCGTGAGTTTGTGGGGTCTCGCCTGGGGTAGTGGAGAGGGCGGGTGCGGGACAGCGAAGAGGTGGGGGAGGTGTCACGGGCCCCTCGCTGCGCGAGGGGCTTGAGGGAGTGTTTTTGACAGAATCGGGTTGCTGATTTATAATAACTTTCTCCAGCCGGGTATGGATCGGCTTTGTGTCCGCACTATTCATAATCATCTTGCGAGGAGTGAAAAGAATGACGACGAAGAAAGTCGCAGTAGTTGCCATCGGGGGCAATTCCCTGATCAAAGACAAGGATCACCAGAGTGTGCCAGATCAGTACGCCGCTGCCCACGAGACCTGCATACATATCGCGGGTATGATTGAACAGGGGTGGGATGTGGCCATTGGCCACGGGAACGGGCCGCAGGTGGGGTTCATTCTGCGCCGCTCAGAACTGGCCCGGCACGAACTGCACGAAGTGCCGCTGGACTTCTGTGGGGCCGATACGCAGGGGGCCATCGGCTACATGCTCCAGCAGAACTTGTACAATGAATTCCGGCGTCGTGGGATGAACAAGCAGGCTGCCACGGTGGTCACCCAGGTGCTGGTAGACCGCAATGATCCCGCGTTCCAAAACCCCTCCAAGCCCATCGGTTCTTTCATGAGTGAGGAGGAGGCCCTGCGGCGTCGGGACACCGAGGGCTGGAACGTGATCGAAGATGCCGGTCGTGGCTGGCGGCGCGTGGTCCCCTCCCCCCTGCCCAAGCGGGTGGTCGAGCGCGATGCTGTGCAAGAGCTTATCGAGGCTGGATTTGTGGTTATCACGGTCGGTGGCGGGGGCATTCCCGTGGTGGAGGACGAGGAGGGCAATCTGGTTGGCGTGGCGGCGGTGATTGATAAGGACTATGCCAGCAGCCTCCTGGCACGGAGCATCAATGCCGATTTGTTCCTGATTTCCACGGCGGTGGAGAAGGTCTACCTGAATTTCGGCAAGCCAGATCAGCGTCCCATTGATCGCATGACCGTGGCCGAGGCCAAGCGCTACATGGAGGAAGGTCACTTCGCCAAGGGCTCGATGCTGCCCAAGATTCAGGCCGTCATCTGGTTCTTGGAGGCGGGTGGCAAAGAGGCGATTATCACCAATCCGGAGAATATCGAGCGCGCCCTGGCCGGGGAGACCGGTACGCACATTGTGCCATAGCGTGGGGCGGTATATCATCCCGTGCACATAAAAAGCGGGAGGGATTTTGATCCCTCCCGCTTTTGATTTCTGGTCTTACCACCCCTCGATGAACTTGCGCCATTCGGCGTTGTGCTTCAGGTGATGGCCGAACAGGTACGAAGCACTGGCCGTCGGCTCGAAAGGCTCTCGCAACAGGCGCATGTGGGCTTCCTGGAGGGTTTTGCCTCCTTTGCGCCGGTTGCACGCCGGACAGGCGCTGACCAGGTTTTGCCAACTGTGTTCGCCTCCCTTGTGGCGTGGGATGACGTGGTCCACCGTCAGATGGGGCGAGGGTTGGCCGCAGTATTGGCAGCGGTAGTTGTCGCGGCGGAAAATCTCTTTCTTGGTCAGCTTCACGCGGGGCCGTGGTCGCCTGATCATGTACGACAGGCGGATCACCGAGGGGCGTGGAAAGGTGGTAGTTGGTGTGTGAATCACGCCACGGCCATTTTCCAGCACCTCCGCCTTACCCACTACGATGAGCCCTATCGCGCGTTTCATCGCGCAGACGTTGAGAGGCTCAAAGTTTCGGTTGAGCACTAGCACGGGTTCGTCCATATGGCCATCTCCGTTGGCTGTGTTATCCCCCGTAGTCAAGTATAGCACAATAGTGTGATAGCGTCAATTGCGCCGCGAGAAGCCTCCACAGCAAGCGGGGGAGCTGTCACCGCTGAGATTGCAAGCGCCTTAGTTGCCCGTAGACCAGGAGCTGGTAATAGGCCATCAGTACGCTGAGCACCAGACCACGCCAGCCGTCCTTGTACCCCTCCAGGGCGAAGTAACGGCGGCGGAACTCGTCCAAAGGGCGGGTGATGAACTTGTGGGGGCGGGCGCGGATGCCCTGTTCCTGCAGGATGCGGGCATCGAATTGGGCATAGCGGCGTTGCTTTTGCAGGAAGTGCCTTACGGTGTCGTAGTTGTAGTGGATCAGGGGGTGTTGCAGGTATCCGGCCTGGCCATCGAGCAGGACTATCTCGTGGACTTCTCGCTGGGGGTCGTAACGCGCTTTCTGGCGACACAACAGCCGTAGCTGGTAATCGGGATACCAGCCGGCGTGGCGGACGACCGCGCCGAAGATGTAATTGTGGCGCGGCACCCACCAGCCGGCATAGGAGGTATCTTCGATGACCTGGCGAATCTCGGTCCCCAGTTCGGGCGTTGCCCGCTCGTCCGCGTCCACAAAGAAGACCCACTCGGCCTCTACCGCGTCTAAAGCGGCGTTGCGCTGACTGCCATATCCCCGGAAGGGGTGTTGAATCACCTGCGCTCCCTGCTCGCGAGCGATTTCCACAGTGCGATCGTCGCTGTAACCGTCGAAGACGACGATGTCGTCGCTCCAGCGCAGGCTGGCGATGCAGTCGGCAATGTTTTTCTCTTCGTTTTTGGTGAGAATGATGGCCAGCAATCGCTTGCTCATGCTTACCCTTTCGCTGTGTTGTTGCGAGAGATGGAGTGGGGCAATCTTTACGAAACCTTTACGCTCCAGACCTTGAGGTCGTGGCAATTATACGCTATAATGTAAGTGTAATACCAATTGCCGTTTCAAAGACCACAAATGCGTGGGTAGCAAGCCAACCGCGTTGGCCGTCAAAATCAGGATGGCAGGCCACTTTCCAGGCCTCCACCCAATACGATTGGGCTTCTACCCAACTCGGAGAAGGGATGGTTCATCTTCTGGAGGAAATAGGTTTACACTTTTGAAGCCCCGAAAAGCTCTCAAGAGAAAATAGCTACGCCTTGTGGCCGGGTCC
>JACIWR010000305.1 GCA_014360845.1 Anaerolineae bacterium | reverse complement strand
TCCTCCCCAGGCTCGTAGCCCCCGTCCCGGGGGCGTCTCGGCTGAGAAAACCGCGCAAAAGACAGCATCTTGCCGCATGGAACGTCCCCGGGACGGGGACTTGGAGCATAGGCTGAGTAGTCACGTTGCCGTTTTAATGTATCACTCCTCCGCCCGAAAGTCAATAGTACTGAGTTACCAGTGACCGCCTCTGCAAGAGCTTGGCCGAACTCCGAGGTGCAGCACCGCCTGTTACATGGCGGTACGTCCCCAGCCGAGCCCAACCCGCCCTGCTGATGCGGCCACCCTTCGTCTCCGCTCAGGGCGCAGCCCTTCGTCTCCGCCCCGCGACTCCGTTCGGGACGGGCTCAGGGCACGGCGGCGGGCCGCCGCTACAGGACAGACCTGCCCCCAAACTGAAGCGCACCCCTTCAGTCAAAAGGCTTGTGATATTGTCGCTTTTGTGATATGATTAGAGGGGAAGTCCAAAGGGCGCTGCGAGCTCGCCAAAGATTTTGGTGGAGGCAAGAGGATGTCCGGAGAAACGGTGTTGATCGTGCACGATCGTCGGGACTACATAGAGTTCCTGATGACTCGAGTGCTGTCTCCCAAGGGGGTGACAGTGCTAATAGCTCAAGATGGCGAGCAGGCCAGGCGTAAGGCTCTGGATATGGCCCCCGATTTGATCATTCTCAATGCGGATATGGCTGGCGGGGGCTTATCCCTGTTGGAACATCTGCGCGAGCAAGGATGTTCCAGTGCTGTGATACTCGTCACCCGCCAGGGCTCCCTGGAGGGTGCTGTGCAGGCTATGCGCTGTGGGGCGCAGGATTACATCACCCATCCCGATGACGACGAGGCGATGCGTCGTGCTGTGAGAAGGGCTTTGCTTGACAGGCAGGCCAGGCGACAGGCTATGCTCGTAACGCCCACAGAGCGACAGGTGGAGCATGAAATCCATGACATGCGTGTCGTGAGCGCCGTGGGCCGCAGACTCCTCTCCACTCTGGAGTGGGAGAAGCTGTTGCCGCGCATTGTGGACGCTGCCGTGTACCTGACCGCCGCTGGCGAGGGCTCGTTATCGCTGGTCAATGAGGCCACGGGTGAACTGCGCGTGCTGGCGGTCAAGGGGCTTGGTGAAGAGGAGGCTCGCTACCTGCAACCACAGCCCGTGAAAAGGGAATCTATCCTCAAAGCCCTGAAGAGCGGACAACCGGTGCGGGGCTACAGTCGTACTGAACCCAAGCTGTCCTATTTGCACGTGCCTATTACCGTGGGAGATGTTGTCATCGGGGTTATCTCCACCGGGCAGAAGGCGGAGGGCCGCCCCTTCGACGATCACGATGTGAACTTGTTGACCGCGCTGAGGGAATACGCGGTTATCGCCATCCATAATGCCCGCGCCTATCACGCTATGGAGGAACTGGCTCAGCAGCAAGCCGCCTCGGTGACTGCCCCGCCCCCGGAACCCGAGGCCGCCGAGGTAGCCGAGGTCAGTCCCGAAGCACTGCTGCAGCTCTTGCAAACGCAAGGGCAACAGGTCCGGGAGGGGTTGCACACGGCGGCGCAATTAGCCCAGGAGCTACGTCAGCAAGTAGCGCTGGTGGAGTCACTGGCGGCGCGCCTGGATGCCCAGGAACAGGTGATTGAGCGATTCGCCGCGCGCTTGTCGGCACCGGCAGAAGCGGCGGAGGGGCGTGAGGAGAAAAGGGAAGAACCCTCTCCGGTGACCCTGCCCCCTGATGCGCTTCTCCAGGAGGTGCTGGAATGCTTGAGCGAGGGCATCCTGGTTAGCGATGCCAGCGACCGGGTCTTGCTGGCCAATAGCGCAGCCGCTCGCATTCTGCAAAAGCCCGTGGAGAAGCTGGTGGGTCAATCGCTGGCGGTAGCGTGCACCGATCCCCGCTGGTCCAAGACGTACCTGATTCTCAAGGCAGCGGCTCGTCTGGGGCCGGAGGAGCCGGGTTCTGAAATTGAGGTGGTGGAGACGCCGCTGACCATCAACGAGCACATCGTGTATGCTGTGTTTGCACCCCTGCTCCGTGATCAAGGGGAATGGCAGGGAGCGGTGACCATTCTGCGAGATGTCAGCGAGGAGCAAATGGAGCGGCGCTGGAGGGATGAATTCATGGCCGGCATTTCCCGTGACCTGCAGACGCCGATGACGGCCATCATGGGTTATGCCGATCTCCTGCTGGAGCAGTCCATTGGCACGCTCAATGAGACCCAGAGCCACTTTTTGCAGCGGATCAAAGCCAATACCAAGCGCATGGTGAACATGCTGCGCGACTTGATCGGGGTGGCCACTATTGAGAGCGGTGCCCTGGCGGTCAGCCCGGAGCCGACTGAGATCATCCCTATCCTGGAAGAGGTGTTGACCGAGATACAACCGCAACTGACCGACAAGGATTTGACTTTGGAGCGGGATGTGCCCGATGATTTGCCCCTCGCCCTGGCCGACCCCGGGGCCGTGCATCATGTGCTTACCCATCTCCTGGCCAATGCTTATAAGTGTTCCGTCGTGGGCGGGCGAGTCGCTGTGTCTATCCGGGTGGGTGATGCAGAAGAGCTGGGCTCACGGGCCGGCGAGCTGGAGCGGGCAATAGTCATCTCCGTGACCGATTCGGGGGGAGGCATTGCCCCTGAGGACGAGGACAGGGTTTTCCGCCGTCATTACGGTGAGCGTGTGATCGTGCCGGGCCTGGGGGAGACGGGTGTTGAGTTGTCCATTGCCAGAGGGCTGGTCGAAGCTCACGGGGGGAAGATGTGGCTGGAAAGCCGCATAGGACAGGGGACTACTTTTTCCTTCACCTTGCCCTTGACCGAAGCGGAGCTTCCCTCAGAGGGGTAGTGGTGGGGCTTGCAGAAGCCCCCGCCAACGGAGTGTTCCCCAAGAAGCCAGAAGCGTTATTTTGAGGAAGTGAACCATGCTGCGGACCAAAATCGTGTGCACTATTGGACCGGCCAGCCGATCGCCGGAGATTTTGCGGGAGTTGGTTTTGGCCGGTATGGATGTGGCGCGCATCAATTTCTCGCACGGAGACCGGGCTCAACACGCAGAGGACATCACACGCATTCGCGCCGTGGCCGCCGAAGTAGGCCGCCCCGTGGCCATCCTGGCCGATTTGCAGGGACCTAAACTGCGGGTGGGCCAGATGCAGGAGGGAGGAGTAGCCCTTGAGCCCGGCGAGGAGGTCATACTCACCATCAGGCCCGTCATTGGACATGAAGGAGAGATACCGGTGCAGTACCCGGATTTGCCCCGCGTGGTTGAACCCGGCGATCGCGTGCTGCTGGACGACGGCCTGCTGGAATTGGAGGTGATCGCCACCGACGATGAGGACATCACCTGCCGGGTGATCACGGGGGGGCTGCTGGAATCGAACAAGGGCATGAATCTGCCTCGCACGGCTTACTCCATCCCGGCCATCACCGACAAGGACCGCGAGGATTTGGCCTTTGCCCTGGAGCACGGGGCGGACTGGATTGCCCTCTCCTTTGTGCGCCAGGCTGATGAGGTCTTACAGCTCAAGGAAATGATACGAGAGCAATCGGCCTTCGGTCGCCCCGTGCCGGTGATTGCCAAAATCGAGAAGCCGGAGGCGGTGGAGAACATTGATTCCATTATCGCTGCCGCTGACGGCATCATGGTGGCCAGGGGTGATTTGGGCATCGAGACCGCGCCGGAGAAGGTGCCCATGGTGCAAAAGATGATCATCGCCCATTGCAATGCTCTGGGCAAGCCGGTAATCACCGCGACTCAGATGCTCGATTCCATGATGCGCAACCCGCGCCCCACCCGGGCCGAGGCCTCCGATGTGGCCAATGCCATCCTGGATGGCACCGATGCGATTATGCTCTCCGGCGAGACGGCGGTGGGCAAATACCCCCTGCTGGCCCTACAGACGATGGTGCGCATCGCTCAGGAAGCTGAACGCAGCCAGTGGGGCAGCGCGGATCGGCCTCCCCTGCGAGAGTGCGGGCCGGTTTCCGTCATCGCCGAGGCGGTGAGCCATGCTTCTTGTGAGACCGCGCGGGATTTGAACGCGGCGGCCATTATCGCGCCCACCATCTCCGGCTACACGGCGCGGGTTATTGCCCGCTATCGCCCGGCCTGTCCCATCGTGGCCGTGACCCCCAGTCCCATTGTGCAGCGCCAGTTGGCTCTGTACTGGGGAGTGTATCCACTGTTGGCCAAACGCACGGCGAACACCGATGAGATGGTGGACCGGGCGGTGCGGGTCGCGCAGGAGCACGGCTTCGTGCACGAGGGCGACGTGGTGGTCATCACCGCCGGAGCGGCGGGCAGTGCGCCGGGGACGACCAACCTGATGAAGGTGCACGTCATCGAGCGGGTGCTGGTGCGGGGCCAGGGGCTGGGAGAACAGGTGGTCAGTGGTCGGGTGCGGCGCCTGCAACCGCCCATTACCGAGCCGGTGCCTCTCGCTCCTGGTTCGATAATCGTGGTGCCCGGAACCGATCGCACCTGTGTGCCGCTGGTACAGCGGGCGGCGGGGTTGGTGACCGAGGAGGGGGGCATGAGTTCCCATGGGGCGATTCTGGCCGTGGAACTGGGTATCCCCGCCGTGATCGGGGCAGAAGGGGCGATGCAAATCCTGGAAGAAGGACAGGAAGTGACGTTAGATGCCAGGCGCGGCCTGGTTTACGTCGGACAGAAATAGGGTCTCTGCTGTAGCGGCGGAAGGGCCTGGCGGTCGCCAGACCGACACCCTTCGCTCACTCAGGAGCAGCAGCGGTTAGCCGCTACGTATCTTTTCAATAATTTGGGGTAGGGCAGGTGCAAGACCTGCCCGCCTGGGCGACCGCAAGGGTTCGCCCCTACATTTTGAGAAGATACGTCGCTACGACTTTGTAATTGTGCGAGGAGGCATGAGAAAACAATATGGCCATTCGAGAGATACTGACCGTTCCTGATCCCCGGCTGCGACGCAAGGCGCGGCCGGTCAAGAAAGTGAACAAAAAAATCCAGGCGCTCTTTGACGATATGCTGGAAACCATGCGCGCCGCGCCGGGCATTGGACTGGCGGCCACGCAGATCGGCGTGGATTTGCGCTTAATCGTGCTGGAGCTTCCTGAGGATGAAGAAGAGAATCCCCTGGCCGGGCAACCCATTTTTATGGTGAATCCGGAGCTGGTGTCGGCTAGGGGACGGGAAGAGGAGCAAGAGGGATGTTTGTCCGTGCCCGGCTATGTCGGCTACGTGGAGCGGGCTACGGAGGTCACCGTACAGGGTCTGGACCGGCATGGTCGCCCGGTGCGCATTGATGCTACCGGCCTGCTAGCCCGCGCTTTTCAACACGAGATTGACCATCTGGACGGAGTGTTGTACGTGGATCGGCTGAAGGGACCCGATAAGTTATATCGCATTGTGGAGGCGGAGGAGGAAGGGGAGGAATCCGGCGGAGAGGAACCACCTGCGGGGTTGTAGGGCAGGTTTGCGTTGCGGCAAAATGAAAGCCGTGACTACTCAGCCTATGCTCCAAGTCCCCGTCCCGGGGACGTTCCATGCGGCAAGACGCTGTCTTTTGCGCGGTTTTCTCAGCCGAGACGCCCCA
>JACIWR010000304.1 GCA_014360845.1 Anaerolineae bacterium | reverse complement strand
TTTCGATTCATCTGGTGTCTTTCGTGGTCAGTATCGAGTGATGAGATAATGGTGATGAGTAATCCAGTCATCTGACAGTTTGAGAATGCCATGACGAAGAGGCGCTCTGCTCGTATCTTCTCAATAATTTGGGGTAGGGGCAGGTCTTGCACCTGCCCGCCTGGGCGACCGCAAGGGTTCGCCCCTACATTTTGAGAAGATACCTCTGCTCTACATTTGGAGCAAGAGTTATCCTGAGCGGAGTGCGCCCCTGAGCGGCAGCGAGGGGCGCACGCAGTCGAAGGATGACGAAAGACCGGGTCCCGCATCCTTCGACTCCGCTACGCTCCGCTCAGGATGCTTTCTCTTGCCATGAGGCCGTTCCCTTGCACCCTGTGCAGCGATACTCGGCCCAAACTGTCGGGTGGCTAGATGAGTCAAGTTAATGAGTCCCTCGCGCAGTTGGCGGTCAAGCTCCTCTTCGGATGGTGATCTGCAACACTTCGCTGTCTTGGCCGCCGAAGCGATACTTGTAGGCTTCATCGCCGCGCAGAAAATCGAAAGCCGCGCGTCCTTTGGCGATGCTATCCTGGATGTGATAAGCCAGGAGCACGATACCGGGACTCAGGCGGGCGAAGCGCTGCGGATCGTAGCCGGAATTGTAGACCAGTGTGCGATTATTGTAGGCGAAACAAAGCATGGAGGCCGCTTTCTCGCCGTCAACGAGCAGAAAAGAGAGCTCCAGCCAGCCCCGATCCAGCGCAAAACGGGCGGCTTCGTGGAAGAAGCGCTGCATCTCCGTTTCGCTCATAAAATCCTCTTTATCCGGGCTGCTTTTGCGGTGCAGGTCGAAGAAGTCCTCCATGTCTTTGGTGAGGGAGTGCGGATCGGATGTCATGTACCAGCGGATGTCCGCCTCTCTCTCGGCACGGCGCATTTTGCGGCGTAGTTCATGGCGTTGTTTCTTATCCAGCATGGACAGGTATTCGTCCCAGGTGGCGGGTAGGGGGATCACCGGGCAAACATCCTCCACGCGGCGCTGGAGGGTCAGCCTCTGCCTCGCGGCGGATTCGCGTAGTGATTCGTAGTGGGATACTGCTGCCGGGAGGCAATGCAAATCTATCGCCTCCCAGTCCGCTATCTCGGTGCACAGAAACTCGAAGATGGCCTGGTAGACCTGCTTGTTGTAGCCGGGCAAGACGATGATGTTCAGGTAATCGCTGATTTCCGTGCCGCCGATCAGTTGAATCACGATTTGTCCGTCGGCTAGGCGCTGGCGGTAAAAGGGCGCGATGCCAACCAGTTCCCCTTGCTCGCGCAGGGCCAGGAGGAGCAAGTCCCGACCAGGGGCGAAGAAGCGCCACCAGGTGCTCTGCCATTCGTGGGTCAGGAAGATGGTGTCCGTGTCGCTGCGGCGGAGGAGGGCGTTCCACTCTCCGCGCAGCTTTTCGAAGCCCGTTGGATCTTGGTAGACGTTCAGTTCCATGATTGATCAGCTCTTGTCAGGGCGCAGCCCTTCGATCTCACTCAGGGCGCAGCCCTTCGATTTCACTCAGGGCGCAGCAGCGGTCGGCCGCTACGGTGAACAATCTGCCCCAAAACTGACGCACACCTTATTCCGGGGGTGTCGAGGGAGGCCAACTGCTCCACAGGCATTCTTCGACTCCGCTGCGCTCCGCTCAGAATGCCTGTGGAGCGGCGTCGAAGAGTACTTGCTCCGCGCGTGCGTGCCCCCCAGGTGAAATGCTCCCCATCCCGGCAGCGGGGCAAACGCCTTGAGAGCGTGGCGGGGAGACGATCTCACGTCAGCGTCAGGGCTCCCGCCGGGCACTGCAGTACACAGGCCCCGCAGACCACGCAGCGCTCTTTATCGGGCACGCGAATCTTCTTCGTCGCCGGGTCTGGCAGACAGCAGCCCACAGGACAGACTTCGTAGCAGGTCAGGCAGCCGGTACACCGCGCC
This sequence comes from Anaerolineae bacterium, assembly GCA_014360845.1. Classification (GTDB taxonomy): domain Bacteria; phylum Chloroflexota; class Anaerolineae; order JACIWR01; family JACIWR01; genus JACIWR01. Next base: position 3,613 of record JACIWR010000304.1, on the reverse strand, counting down.
TCATCCCAGTGGATTGTCTTGAGGACGGTGTTAATCAGGAACTCCCAGAAGCTGCGCAGCGTTGTTTCCATGACTTCCTCTGCAAAAAAGGCTATCTACCACAAAGGACACGAAGGCAGCTCTAAATCGCTTTTGGTGCCCTTTGTGGTTTAGCATCCGGTCTTGTCTTCGCCGGTCACCACCCCAGCAGGCGGGGCAGAAAAAAGTAGACAACCAGGATCAACAAGCCGATAGGTACCAGTTTCCAAAAGTGCTCTGCCTCGCCGGCGCGCATGAGGGGGGACGCGCCCTGAAAGTCAGCGCCGACGAACAGGCCCGTGATTCCCAGGCCCACACACCAGTTGAAGTAGGAGCGGGGTGGCAGGTGGGCGATGCTCGCCGACCAACCCGTCAGCAGGGCGATGCTGAGCAGTGCTAGCCCTACCCCCTGCCACAACCCGTTGCGCGTGGGCCACCAGGGCCAGGTGATCCCCAGGAACAGGAACATGGCCAGGAAGACCAGCAGAGCGGGGATCACCAGGGGGCGGCGAACGATGAACAGTATCACCGCCAGCAGCACGGCCCAGAACTGCCACATCACCACCGCCATCTCCAGGCGAGCGGTGAGCGGAAAACGTACCCAGCGCATGGCGTCGGTTTTGCGCTGTCGGTTGGCCAGGTAGGCCGGAATATCGCTGGCGTAACACGGTCCCCAGCGCACCTGCCAGCCGGTCTCGTCTTCAATGCGCTCCCCTTTCACCCCGTTGGCGCAGAGTTGGGGCAGGATCAACCGCCGGTGATCCACCAGATGGTCCAGGCCGCTGGTTTTGACGGCAGCGATGATGTTCTCGGCGGTGAAATGGCCCCCTCCCGCCCCGCACCAGACGTTGATCCCTTGGGAGTTGGCCACCAGCAGCCAGGCGTCGGCGCGGCCATCCAGGTCGCGCACCACCCGCCGCACCGTCAAATCGTAGTTGCCGGTGACCAGCACCGGCGAGGAGCGGTCCGGCTCACCGATGCGGTATAAGCCAGTGCGCACCTTGGGGTAGGGGGGTACGTTACGCCACAACAGACAGTACAGGTCCTTGAGCAGCGTCCAGGGTGTGACCCGGTGGCGCAGGCGGGGTATCTCCGGGGCAGAAACGACTTTGGGCGCTGTGGCCGGGCGGGCCGAGAACAGTTGCAGGCTGCCACCCAGCCAGGAGGCCACCACCTGTCCTTTGAACCCGGCCAGGGCCAGTTTCTGGGGAAAGTGGTGGAGGGCGGTGGTGCTGGTGCGGGTGAGGAGCCAGGTGACAAGGGTCAGAGGCAGGCGCACGATGTAGAACAGCAGCCGGGCCAGCAATCTCTGGGGCACGACTTCGTCGGCCACCAGCAGCCGCCCTGTGGGTTTCAACAGGCGGGCACAGGCTTCCAGGACGTACTCCTGAGCCTGGTCTTCCAGCTCGCTGAAGGTGAGGGTGCTGACGATCAGGTCGAAGCTGGCGGGCGCGAAGTGGTCGGCCACGGTGGTGGCGTCCATCAGGTACAACTCGATCTGGGTCTCCAGTTCGGCGGTGTGTACCTTTTGATGGGCTACGGCCAGCATGGCGGTGGAGGCGTCAATACCCACCACCTGCGCCCCGCGCCTAGCGCAGAGCAGGGCCAGCGATCCTGTGCCACAACCAATCTCCAACACCCGGTCGCCGGGCTGCACGAACTCGGCGATGCGCTCGTGCAGGTCTCGTACTCGTCCCAGGGTGATGATTTTGATGCCCCGCTCGTAGTCGGCGGGGGCGGTTTCCAGGTATTTCATGAAAACTGTAGCCATGTTCCCCACCTCATCGGCGGAATAGCCAGCCCAGCAGACCGAGCATCAGCGCCAGCCCCACGGTCCATTTGAGCCACCAGTACGGCTCCCGGCGCACGATGAAGCCGTCCACGGGGAGTTGTCCCCCGGCGGTGCTGATGGTCACCTGATGCTGTCCGTCGCTCAGGTGTCGGGCCAATGTTACCCGCTGACCGGCCTGCCAGCGCTTTTCTTGAGCGGGGCCTCCGTCCAAGGTGACCAACAGCGTGCCCTGGTCCGCGCCGGGGCCGATCTGCAACGCCAGGTCGGTGCCGTGAAAGGTGAAGCTCAGCGAGGCATCCTCTCCTACGCGATAGCTGCCCAGCACCGCCGCCGCGTCCTCTCGCGTCTCCCAGGGGCCTTCGTAGGTGATGGCCCAGTGGTCCTCCTGGTGGTATCCGGGGTACATGACCGAAGGCCGATTGGCGTATTCTTTCACTGCGTAATACACCGGCATCAGCGTGAAGTCGGGCTCGGCCATGCGGAAGTAGTACCAGGCCTGGTCTTTCTCGGCGTCGGTGGCTCTTTTGAAGAACCAATAGTTGACCACGCCCACCCAGGGCCACTCGGCCTGCGCGCGCTGGTAGGCTTCCACCACGTTGCGGGCCTGCTGTTCGGGGGTGACGTAGCCGTAGCGCTTGTCCGGGAAGTCGGCGGGAACGGCGCTCCAGTTCATCTCCGAAATCCAGATGGGTTTGGCCGCGTCACCGTTGCGCACCATAATCTCGCGCACGTAAAGGGGCCGGGAGAAGTTGAGCACGCGGGGGCGCATGCGCCGGTCGTAGGCGGCGGACCACAGCCCGTAGCCCTGGATGCTGAGGATGTCGAAGTAGTCCCTGGCACCGGCGTTGTACATCTGTTGCAGGAAGATGAAATCGTTGATGCCGTAAGGGGAGCGGGGATCGAGTTCGATGGTCGCCGCCAGCGCCCCGCTGAGGATCACGCAGTCGGGGTCGGCTTCCTTGGCCCGCTGGTAGCCGATGCGCAGCAGGCGCACGTACTCCTCGGCGTTGGCCACGCCACCCCACTCATCGCCCAGGTTGGGCTCGTTCCAGAGCTGGTAGTAGCGGATGCGGCCCCGGTAGCGGCTGACGACGGCGTACACGTAATCGCCGAAGTCCTCGTAATCCGCCGGAGGCGCGTCTGTCCAGCGGGTCTCCTGGTCGGTGCGCGCCCACCGCGGGGAGCCCTTGAGCAGGGCGATGATTTGCAAATCGTACTGCTCGGCCAGGCTCACGATGTGGTCGTACTTATCCCACGAGGAGCGGTAAGGCTCCCAGCGCCGGTCCTCGAAGTCGCCCTTGCCGTGAATCTCGATGTCTTCCCAGGGGAAGGCCTGGCGAATCCAACCGAAACCGGCTTCGCTGATGAGCTGTACCTGCCGCTCGCGCTTGATGGGTTCCACCTCTTGCTCCAGGAAGGTGTTGATGCCGAAGGGGTTGACTCCGGCGTGAGCCACGGGTACCAGGTCGGCGGTGACCGGCTGAGGGCGGGTCCAATTGGAGAGGAGTTGAAATACGCCGCGGACCTGGGGCAGAGTATCGCTTTCCCCGGTCCAGTGGAACAGGAGGTCGGGTATGGACCGGGACTGCACGAAGAACAGGGTCAACGCGCCCAGCAGGGCAAGGGACAGCAGGATAATGGCCACTCGCAGTCGCATTATCTTCACCTTTCTGGTTGGGATATGCCATGGGGGTTTGGTGGGTGCAGGTATTATACTGGACTGAGACGCGTCTGTCAAAGTGATGGGGGGACTTGGGAGAATCCAAGGGATTGGGTGGAACTCGGGAGAACTCGGGGGAACTC
>JACIWR010000303.1 GCA_014360845.1 Anaerolineae bacterium | reverse complement strand
CGGGACCCTGGTGCCCCTGGCCACTCCCCTCATCTCCATGCTGATGTTCGGCAACCTCTTGCGGGAAGCGTTGGTGGTGGAACGCCTTTCCAAAGCGGCCCAGAACGAGTTGGTGAATATCGTGACCATCTTCCTGGGCCTGGCCATCGGCTCGACGATGGAGGCCGAGCAATTCCTGACCCTGAAAACTATCGGCATCGTCATCATGGGGGTCATCGCCTTCGCCCTGGACACAGCCGGCGGGGTGGTGTTCGGGCAGATCATGCGCATCCTGAGCGGCAACCGCTTCAACCCGCTCATCGGCGCGGCGGGCATCTCCGCTTTCCCCATGTCGGCGCGGGTGGTGCACAAGGTAGCCCAGGAAGAAGACTTCTCCAATTTCCTGCTGATGCATGCCATGGGGGCCAACACGGCGGGGCAAATTGGGTCAGTGCTGGCCGGCGGGGTGGTGATGGCCCTGCTGGCGGGCGGCAGTTGATCTCATCCGGCAATGCACTATCAACGTAAAAAACCCTCGCTCGCTGGCGGGGGTCTTTATGTTCATGTCCATCAAAGGCTTCGCCTTTAGCGCCGCCTCGCCTGTAACACCTCTGTAAGCCAGGTGACCGCTCTCATCAGCCCCTCCTCAATGCGCCTTTGCCACCGCCAGAAGACCAGGGCCAAGAGCAACGCCCCCGCAGCGAAGACCGCCATCTGGGACCAGGTCAACTCGGTCACTGCCGCCCCTACCAAATTGGAAACCACGATACTGGGCGTTCGCCCCAGCAAAGCGATGAGCATCAACTCCGGCAAGGGTATGGACGTCAACCCGGCCAGGAAACAGGCCACATCATTAGGCACGAAAGGCATCAAGAAGAAAACGAGGAAAAACACAGGTCCCCGCCGCCGGGACACCCGGTCTACGCGCTCCAGAGCCTCGGCGCCAGCCAAGCGCTCGGCCAGGGGGCGGCCAAAGCGGCGCGTCAGCCCCATCGCCAGGAATGAGCCTATCAACATGCCCGTGGCGCTGTACACCGTCCCCCACAGGGGACCAAACAAGTACCCGTTGACCATATCCAATACCTGGCCGGGAATGGGGCTGGCGATCACCTGCAACACCTGCAAACCGATAGTCACCAGTGGTGCCCAGGCCCCCCAGCGGCGAAGATACTCGACCACGCGCTCCTGGTCGGTGAAAAAAGCCAGCAGCGGCCTCCGCCAAATCAGCAGGGCAGCGATGAGCAGGCCCACAGCCGCCAGCGCTGCCGCGAGCCCCACCACCCGGCCCCATGTCCATCCCCCCACCCATTTCCGACCGTCCCGAGACATGCCCAGCCCCTTCTCACGCAAATCCTTTCGATTAGAGAGCAGGACAGGCTTTCCAGCCCGTCTGCGCCCCTGCCCGAGACGGCGGGCGGGGCTCTCTCCCTTCCACAAACCAGCACCACCCGTTGCACGGCGGTGCGTCCTCAGTCGAGCCCAGCCCGCCCTACTGCTGACGAGGCTCCTTGAGACGGAAGGACAATAACAGCCCCAGACCCGCGCCCATCGCCGACCAGGCGAAAAGCGCGGCGTACGAGGTCGCCTCCAGCAACCACCCCCCGACCATCGGCGTGATGAGCAAGAGGCCAGAGAGAGCGTTATAAAGTCCCATGTACGTGGGATTATCGTGGGGTGGAGCCAACTCCATCACGAAATTCAAGAAGCCCAGCATAATAGAACTGTTCACAATGCCGATGACCACGAACACACTGGCGTAAACCCAGGTCAACAGCAGCGTACCGCCCGGCAAAGCCCGTGTGAGCAGCGCCAGCAACGGCACCGCCACTCCCAGAGCTGTGCTGCACAGCACCACCAACTTGCTCCCCTGCTTTTCCTGGATGTAGCCCAGCACCACACCGGCGATAATGCTGCCCAAAACCTGCATCGAAGTGGCCAGGCCGATGGTCTCCGGCGGGAGAGCTAACACCTCAGTGCCATAAACCATGTAGAAAGGCGTGGCCATGCCTCCCAGGCCGAAGAGCAAGCGTACCGCCGTCACCAGACGAAATTGCCGATCGTTGCGCAGCACAGTCCACAAGCGACGCCAGAACTTCTCCTCCCCTTTGGTTCCGGGCGGCGCTTCCAATTTCCGCTCGCGCAAAAAAACCAGAGCCACCAGAGAAATCAACAGGCTGACCCCACTCAGGAAGAAAAGAAGAGCATAATTGTAGGGAAAAGGCGGCCCATCAGCTCCCAGAATCTCACCCACTAACCACCCAACCCCCACGCTCGCCAGGCCGGACAGAATCTGCGCCGTGCCCACCAACCTCCCCCGGCGCTCTGCGGGAATAGACTTGTTGAGGATGTCGAACCAGGCCACGGCGGCCAGACCATCGCTGCCCATGAAAAGCACTAACACGGCAAAAAAAGCAGTGAGCACCAGCGCCGGGGCACTATCACCGACCAGGACCAAAAGAGTGGCCAATAACCACCACGTCGGTCGGCCCAGCGCCGCCGGTAACAGCAGATAAGGCTTCTTGCGCGGCTTATGCACCAGATAATTGGCGGCGATAAGCTGCGGTAACAACCAACTCCCGCTCACCAGAGTGGAGATAAGACCCACCAGCAGAGCCGAATCGGTTAAACGGCTGACAAACGAGGGCAACACAGTGTTGATGTTGACAAACGCCATGGCCATGCCAAAGGCCACGAAATCCACCGTCAGGCAGATGCGGTTGCGGCGATAATGGGGAAAAGACACACCTAACTCGGTCATGAACAGGGTCTCCTCAAACTCTGGGATGAGAGAACATTCCTAATCCATTCCAGGCCCCGGCCAAACGGCCTTATATTATACACCAACTGGCCCAGAGAGCTAATTTCGAAATTGGGAGCGAGTTTGTGCCTGGTAGGCGCAGCGCCGCTGCGCCCCTACTTTGCCTGATCTCGCGGAGTTGAACTCCGCTAGATCGTAGGTCGGGTTGACAACCCGACCTATGAGTCTCACCAGGTGGACCGGCTAAGCCAAGCCCAACCCGCCCTACACCGATGCGGCCACCCTTCGTCTCCGCGCTCAGGGCGCGGCGGCGGGCCGCCGCCACGGGACCAACCTGCCCTCAAACTGAAGAGTACCCGAATTGGAGGGCATTTCGCTTTCCGCCGCCAGCACCGCCTGTTGGTGCGTCCTCAGCTAAGCCCAACCCATCCTGCACTAATTTCAAAACCACCTGGCATTTGACCCCCGGCGTAGCCTGGAGTATAATCGGTTAAACTCCTCGGCGAATAAGGGAGAGGTGATGGACGAAGAACGTCTGGCGGTGGCCTGGCAGACAAGAATCAAACACTTCCCTATGGAGATCGAGTTCGATTATCCCCTGGACACAGCCCTCATCAGCCTGACGGGCACTGCCTGCGCCCTGGACTGTGCCCACTGCGGGGGACACTACCTGAAACACATGACGCCCGTCTGGAAAGCAAAAGTCCACAAGGCGACCAGTTGCCTGATCTCCGGCGGATGTGACGCGCAAGGACGTGTGCCGGTTACCGAGCACCTGGAACGAATAGCCACCTGGCGCGACGGGCGGCGACTGAACTGGCACGTGGGGTTTGTGAACGAAGAGGACGTGCAAGCCATTGCCCCCTTCGTAGACATGGTCTCTTTCGACTTCGTCGGCGACGACGAGACCATCCGCGAAGTGTACGGCCTGACCAAAAGCGTAGCTGACTATGTGGCCTGCTACCAACTCCTCCGCCGATACCTGCCAGTCACCCCCCACATCACCATTGGCCTACGCGGCGGTGAACTGGGGCATGAACTCCCCGCCCTGGAGCTTCTGTCTGAACTGGGGGTAGACAGCCTGGTGCTGCTGGTCTTCATCCCCACCCCAGGCACGCGCTACGCCGACCGCCGCCCCCCGGCCATCTCCGCCGTTTTAGACGTGCTTATCGAAGCCCGGCTAAAGCTGCCCCATGTGCCTTTATGGCTGGGCTGTATGCGCCCTCATGGCTCATATCGGCAGGAACTAGACCCGCTGGCGGTGCGCGCTGGCGTGAACAAAATCGTCAGCCCGGCACCTGAAGCGATTAAGTTGGCGCGGGATCTGGGGCTGACGGTACATTATGGTCGGGAATGCTGTGCTCTCGTTGATCAAGAAGTGCAGCCCCTGCCCGAAAACACGCTTTCGTTCCCTATCAATACCAACCATTGAGGTGTACCCGTGAATTTATCTCTTACTTCTCAGGATCAACAAAAACTCATTGACTTCGTGCGCGAGCTGGTGTGCACGCCCAGCTTCTCGGGGCACGAGAAAGCGGTGGCCGAACGGCTGGCCGCGGAGATGAAGCAAGTGGGATTTGATGAGGTCCGCACCGACCGCATCGGCAACGTCATTGGACACTTCGGCTCCGGTTCAGGGCCGGTGCTTCTCTTCAACGGCCACATGGACACCGTGCAAGTAGGCGACGCCCTGGCCTGGAAGCGTGACCCCTTCGAAGGGGTGATCGAGGACGGAATCCTTTACGGATTGGGGGCCTCAGACATGAAGGGTGGACTAGCGGCTATGGTCTACGGTGTCCGCGCCCTGCAGAACGCCGGCGTCCGCCTGGCCGGCGACGTGTATGTGGTCGGGGTGGTACAAGAGGAGCCCTGCGAGGGCATGGCTATGCGCGTGCTGGTGGAAGAAGAAGGATTACGCCCCGATTTCGTCGTCCTGGGCGAACCCACGGGGATGCAAATCCGGCGCGGACAGAGGGGACGCATCGGGCTTAGAGTGACGGCGCGGGGTCGAAGCTGCCACGCAGCCACGCCGGAGCAGGGTGAGAACGCCATCTACGCCGCCGCCCGTATCATCTTCGGGCTGGAACTCCTCGCCACCAAGCTGGCCAGCGATCCGATACTGGGACGAGGCTCCCTGGCCGTGACCCGCATCGAAAACACTGCTGGCAGCCTGAACGCCATCCCCGATAGCTGCACCTTCTTCATTGATCGGCGCCTCACCCTGGGAGAGACAGAGGCAATAGCCGTGGCCGAAGTGCAGGACGTAATCCGCCGCGAGGGGGTGCCGGCCAGCGTCGAGGTGACCACTTACACGGCCACCAGTTACACCGGTTTTCCCTGCCACTACCGCGAATACTATCCCGCCTGGCTCTTGGATGAGAACCATCCCTTGCTGCGCACTGCCATCCGCGCCGTCCGGGAGACTCTGGGGTATCGGCCCCGGGTGGGGCAGTGGGCCTTCTCCACCGACGGGACTTACACCATGGGTATCGCTGGCATCCCCACTATCGGATTTGGTCCCGGTCAGGAGCGCCACGCCCACACCGTGGACGATCAGGTGCGGCTGGCGGATGTGTGCGACGCCGCGCGGGTGTACGCCCGCCTGGCCGTAGAGATGCTGGGCACGCGGTAAGATAAAAAAAATATCCCCGCTCCATCCGCTTCTTGGCAAGCCGCTATCAGGATGGAACGGAGATATTTTTATTTCCTCACCTTTTCAACCACTCATCCCGGGATGGTTCAGAATAGGTTGACACTTGAACCGGGCAGCATACTGTCAACGAATGGTGGAATGAATAAGCGAATGACCATCATCGCGGTCTATTCGTTT
>JACIWR010000302.1 GCA_014360845.1 Anaerolineae bacterium | reverse complement strand
GTCTCCGCTCAGGGCGCGGCCCTTCGTCTCCGCTCAGGGCGCAGCCCTTCGTCTTCGCTCAGGGTGCAGTCCTTCGTCTTCGCTCAGGGCGCAGTCCTTCGTCTTCGCTCAGGGCGCAGTCCTTCGTCTTCGCTCAGGGCGCAGCCCTTCGTCTCCGCTCAGGGCGCAGTCCTTCGTCTTCGCTCAGGGCGCAGCCCTTCGTCTTCGCTCAGGACGCGGCCCTTCGTCTCCGCTCAGGGCGCAGTCCTTCGTCTTCGCTCAGGGCGTAGCCCTTCGTCTTCGCTCAGGGCGCAGTCCTTCGTCTTCGCTCAGGGCGCAGTCCTTCGTCTTCGCTCAGGGCGCAGCCCTTCGTCTCCGTCCCTCGACTCCGCTCGGGACGGGCTCAGGGCACGGCGGCGGGCCGCCGCTACGGGACAAACCTGCCCCCAAACTGAAACGCACCCACCCGCGGTGCCCGTTTGCGCATGTGGAGCAAACACCGTATAATTAACGATGGAGGGAGATTCAATGGCTCTGGACGAGGCTTTACAGCGTCTCCGCCGGTCGCCAGTGTTCACCCGCGGAGTGACAGCCTGGAAAAAACTGCCCGCCCGCGAGGGCCGCTACGCCGCCTTTCCCCCGGCGCTGGATCACCGCCTGCAACAGGCCCTACAGCAGCGGGGGATCGAGCGATTGTACACGCATCAGGCGGCCAGCGTCGCAGCGGCAATGCGCGGCGAAAACGTGGTGGTCGTCACCCCTACCGCCTCCGGCAAGACGCTGTGTTACAACCTGCCGGTGCTCCATACCTTGCTATGCGAACCATCCAGCCGGGCCATGTACCTCTTCCCCACCAAAGCCCTGGCCCAGGATCAACTGCACGAGCTGCAGACCCTGGCCGAAGCCGTGGGCGGGGGTATCCGCGCTGCGACCTACGATGGCGACACTCCAACCAGTTCCCGGCGCACCATCCGCGACCAGGCACAGATCGTGATCACCAATCCGGACATGCTGCACGCCGGTATCCTGCCCCATCACACCAAATGGACGGGGCTGTTCACCGGACTGCGCTACGTGGTCGTGGACGAGGTACATACCTACCGAGGCGTATTCGGTAGCCATGTGGCCAACGTCATCCGCCGCCTGAAGCGCATCTGCGCCTTTTACGGCTCACGGCCCCAGTTCATCTGCTGCTCGGCGACCATCGCCAATCCGTTGGACCTGGTCCAGCGGCTGATCGAAGAAACCTTTACCGTGATTGACGACGACGGCGCACCCAAAGCCAGGAAACATTTCATCCTGTACAATCCCCCGCTCATCAACCGCGAACTGGGCCTGCGCCGCAGTCCGCTGCTGGAAGCTCAACGCATCGCCAGCGAATTCCTGGAGTCGGGGGTGCAGACCATTATCTTCGCCCGTGCGCGACAGGCCACCGAGGTGCTGCTCACCTACTTACGCGAGGAGCTGAGAAACAAGCGGAATCCCGATCTCGCCCCCGAAAGGGTGCGAGGATACCGCGGAGGATACCTGCCCCGGCAGCGGCGGGCCATCGAGCAGGGGTTACGCCGGGGAGAGGTGCGCGGGGTGGTGGCCACCAACGCCCTGGAGCTGGGCATTGACATCGGAGACCTGGCCGCCTGCGTGATGACCGGCTACCCGGGCACCATCGCCAGCGCCTGGCAACAGGCCGGACGCGCCGGGCGCACCAGCGAGGTCTCCGCCGCGGTGCTCATCGCCGGGGGCTCGCCTCTGGACCAGTACGTGATCACCCATCCGCGCTACTTCTTCGGTCGCTCGCCGGAACACGCGCTGATCAATCCCGATAACCTGGCCATCTGCACGGCCCACATCCAATGTGCCGCTTTTGAGCTGCCCTTCCGGGACGGGGAATCCTTTGGACGTTTCCCCCACACTGCCGCCGTGCTTGACTTTCTGGCCGAATCCGGCCTGCTCCACCGCGCAGGTGACGCCTTCCACTGGATGCACGACAGCTACCCCGCCGAGGCCGTCAGCCTGCGCACCGGTAGCAACGATAACTTCGTCATCGTGGACATCACCGCCGGACAAGAGACCACCATCGGTGAGGTAGACGCCTTCAGCGCGCCTTTCCTGATCCACGAGGAAGCCATCTACATCCACGAGGGACAGGCTTACCAAGTGCAAAAATTGGACTGGGAAGGCAGGATCGCTCACGTCCAGGCGGTGAATACGGACTATTATACCAACGCCAGCACCTCATCAAATGTGCAGGTACTGTCGGAAACAGAGCGAGCCCTGGAAGGCGGAGCGCTCAAAGCCTACGGCCAGGTCCTGGTGACCACCAAAGCCACCGGCTTCAAAAAGGTCAAATTGCATACCCACGAGACCCTGGGCTGGGGTGAGATCAATCTCCCGGAACAGACCTTGCAGACTACCGCCTACTGGTTCAGCGTGGGTGATGAGGTTCTGGAGCAATTGCGAGAAGAGGGCATCTGGGTGCCCGAACCCGGCGGTTACCGGGGGCCCAACTGGGAGACGCAGCGCCGGTTAGCCCGTCAGCGGGATGGCTTCCGCTGCCAGCACTGCGGAGCCCCGGAAAAGCCCCATCGCCAGCACGACGTCCATCACCTGCGCCCTTTTCGCGAGTTCAACTACGTGCCGGGACAAAACGACGCCTACCTGCAAGCGAACCGCCTGGAAAATCTGATCACCCTGTGCCGGGGCTGCCATCTGCGGGCCGAGGCGGCGCTGATGATGCGCAGCGCCTTGGGAGGGCTGGGCCACCTGCTGCGCCACGTCGCCCCCCTGCACCTGATGTGCGACCCACGCGACCTCGGACTCATCACCGAGCCGCGGTCCTCTTTCACCCGCCAGCCGACCATCACCATCTACGAGCAGGTGCCAGCCGGAGTGGGTTTCAGCGAGGAGATGTATCGTCGTCACCGGGACCTGTTGGAAGCCGCCCACGACGTGGCCGCTCACTGTCCCTGCGTGAACGGCTGCCCGGCCTGTATCGGTCCCGCTAACGAAAAAGGCGAAAACGCCAAGGCGCACACTTTGCGCCTGATAGAAAAACTACTGCAAACAGAAGATAAAGGTGCGAGGCACCCAATACCACTAACAGCCTATCCGAAAACCATGTAATACAGCCTCTCCAGGCTGTTCGGGCAGGCTAGAAAGCCCGTCCCACTTCTCTTCTCGGATAGGCTCCATAAGGAGCGAATATGATACTGAGGAGAATAGGCAAATTCATCACCTTCCTGACCGCCGTACTGGCCGTCCTGGTCGTCATCGCCGGAGGGGGATGGCTGCTGTGGGAGCAAATTCAAGGGAGCGGTCCATCATCGCCGTCCCAAGGGGTATCGCGCGATGCGTTGGAGTCCTTTCTGGTCAGGCTCTACCTCAACCTGAACCAGGAGGACTTGACCAAACCCATGAGCAACGATGACACCCCCATACCGTTCACCATCGAAGTCGGTGAAACGGCGGGGACCATCGCCCAACGCCTGCAGGAGATGGGTCTCATCAGCGACGCCGAGCTCTTCCGCCTCTACGTGAAATACAACAACCTGGATGCCAACCTGGAGGCCGGTGAATATACTCTGCGGGCCAACATGACCATGGAAGAAATCGCTTATGCACTCCTGGAGGCCCGTTACGACGAAATCGAGATCACCATCCTGCCCGGCTGGCGCTTGGAGGAGATCGCCGAAATGCTGCGCGACAACACCGAAATCTCGCCCGAAGAGTTTCTCACCCAGGCGCGCCAGGGCGATTTCGAGAACCCGATTCTGGCGGATCGTCCCCTGGGCACCAGCGTGGAGGGCTACCTCTTCCCCGATACCTACCGCATCCCGGCCAACGCCGATGCCCGCCAACTGATCGAAATCCTGCTCTCCGCTTTCGAGGCTAACTTCACCCCAGAGATGCGCGAAGCAGCAGCGGCCCGGGGCATGACCATCTACCAGGTGGTGACCCTGGCTTCCATCGTCGAGCGCGAAGCCGTATTGGATTGGGAACGGCCCATCATCGCCAGCGTCTACCTCAACCGCCTGGACCCCAACACCGAGACCAGGGGTTATCTGCAGGCCGACCCCACATTCCAATACGCCAAAGGTTATGACCCCGAAACGGGCAAATGGTGGAATCCGATGCAGGTGGACGAGGCAGCCACCATAGACTCGCCCTACAACACCTTTTTGTACCCGGGTCTACCGCCCGGCCCCATCTGCAGCCCGAGCCTGGCTTCCCTGCAAGCTGTGGTCTACCCGGCCGAGACCGATTACCTGTTCTTCTACTCCAAAGGTGATGGCTCCCACGTCTTTGCCCGCACGTACGAGGAGCACTTGCAAAATCAGCAGCAATACCAGTAGCGGCGTGGAGGGCCATCCGTGACTAAGCTGGTTTCTGGTACAAAACGTAGCGGCCGACCGCTGTGTCGGCCTTATAAGCGGGCAAAGCATGTCCTGAGCTATGACGAAGGGCTTGTCCTGAGCTATGACGAAGGGCTTGTCCTGAGCTATGACGAAGGGCCGCCCGCCACTACGTGTTTCGCATTGAGTACCAAGCTGAGGCGAGGATCACCAGGGGTAGCTCAGTTCTTCCAAAAGCAAATTGCGCTGTGCATGAGCCTGGTTCTGATCCTGCTCCTGGCGACGAGCGGCTGTCGCTTTCCCGGCAGCACACCCCCCGTGGTCAAAATCGGCCTCACCGCGCCTTTCGAGGGGCTATACCGCCCCCTGGGTTACGATGCCCTGTACGGGGTCAAGCTGGCCATCCGCGAGAGGAACAGCGCCGGCGGAGTGGGCGGAGCCATGGTGGAGCTGGTGGCCCTGGACGACCACTTCGACCCCCAGCGCGCCGTCAGCGTGGCCCGCGAAATGGCCATAGACCCGGACGTGATGGGAGTGATCGGGCCTCTATCCGGCCCATTGGCCCTGGCCGCCCAGGAGGAGTATCAGCGGGCAGGACTGGCTTTCATCACCCTGGCCGGCGACGACGCCCTCACCGGCGGCGGGAGTGATGTCACCTTCCGCCTCGCCGCCCGCGACGCCGACCTGGGAGCCCTCGCCGCCCGATACGCGCTGGACGAGTTAGCGGCACGGCGCGTGGCCGTGGTCTACTCCGCGCCAGACGCCATGAGCGAGGCCTTCTGCCAGACGGTGCGAGAAGCAGGGGCGGACCTGGTATGGCAGGGCACACCCTCCGGCCAGTGGCTGACCGCGCTGCAGGACGCGGCTCCCGACGTGATTTTAATCACTGGCGACTCAGTGACCGGCGCGGAACTGGCCCGGAAAATCCGAGAAACGGGACTGACCGCCACTCTCATAGGGGGACAGAGCTGGGCCACCCCACATCTGAGCAGCGTGGGCGGCGAGGCGGTGGAAAACGCCCTTTATGTGACCTCTGCTCCCGCTCCCCAGGACCTGGAGGCCGAAGCCTTCATCGCCGACTACCAGGCCCTGGCCGGATTCCCGCCGGGGCCCTACGGGGCGTGGGCCTACGACGCGACGCAGGCCCTGCTGACCGCGCTAGAGCAAGCCATTCACGCCACTGGTCGTCCCACCAGAGCCGGGGTGACGGCTCAACTGAGAGCCCTGTCCGCCTGCCAGGGCCTGAGCGGCCCCAT
>JACIWR010000301.1 GCA_014360845.1 Anaerolineae bacterium | reverse complement strand
GGTATCTTCTCAAACTGTAGGGGCGAACCCTTGCGGTCGCCCAGGCGGGCAGGTGCAAGACCTGCCCCTACCCCAAATTATTGAAAAGATACTATCTGAGCAGGCTAGAAAGACCGCCCCACGCCTCTTTTCGGATAGCCCAGGCAACCAGCAGGGACCTCAATCGCGGAAGAAGGTCTCCACCTGCTCCCGTTCTCCCTCGGCGGGCATGACCTCAATGAAGCTGATGCGATGCCAGGGGAAGATGAAAGACGTCGCCTCGTCGGTGATGTAATGCAGTGGCTTGCCATCCCGCAGTCGAGGGTTAGTACAGGCGAAGAATTGATCCGTGGGATCAGGGAGCTTGTCCACCTCGGCCACGAAAGGGTCCGCGTTCTCTATGTGTACAATCACGGTGTGTGCCATCCCAACCTCCTTAAGCTTAAAATGATTTCTAGACGACACTCACACGCAAGACCAGTCTCCCCACCATGATCTCATCTCCTGTTTGCAGGGGATGAGGCAGGTATGGGGTAAGTCGCTTGCCGTTCAGAAAGGTCCCGTTGACACTGCCCAAGTCTTCGAGAAAGAGTTCGCCCCCTTCTCGCGTGATACGCGCATGACGGCGGGATACGCCTTTT
Organism: Anaerolineae bacterium; assembly: GCA_014360845.1. Classification (GTDB taxonomy): domain Bacteria; phylum Chloroflexota; class Anaerolineae; order JACIWR01; family JACIWR01; genus JACIWR01. The sequence goes on along the minus strand of JACIWR010000301.1, from coordinate 4,975 downwards.
TCCAGACCGCCGTCCTCGGTGAGATCAATGTCTGGGAAAGTGGCACTGGCGGCATCGAGCCGCCCGATGTTGATTTCCCTGGTCAAAGGGAATTCAATGATCCGCCCGCTGTCACGAACCACCACTTTCAGCGCTCTCAGTCCTTCAGGGCGCGACTCCACCGCATGGGGGACGACGCTTTCCGTCTCCTCCAGCCAATCCGTCTGCCCCATGGCCAGAGGGTCGGTCCTTTTGTCTTCTTCGGCCCCCAAATAAGCCCCGCACTCATCGCAGAAAAGGGTGTTGGGCGGATGTCGCTTTTGACAGGAAGGACATTTAATCACGGGTGACCTCCTTGGGCAGCAAGGACAAACTGCGTGTCCCGTAGCGGATTTTCTTCCGGCCTTCGGGTGAGAGGTGTCCGGTGCGAGCCAGGCGTCCCGCCTCCAGCAAAGCCGATTTGGCCAGCTCCAACTCGCCGATGTTCAACAACCTGGTAGCCATGGTCTCCAGGCGCTGGCTCGCCTGCTCCACTTCCCCCCGCTCCAGATCGTCCAGCGTCTTCTCCTGCATTTTGAAAATCGCCAATTTGCCCAGAGCACTCACTATCCGCGGAGGAACTGTCTCTTCGAGTTCGCGCGTTGGCGCAAAGCGTACATCAACCTCGCGCTTAATCCGTTCACTTTGCCGACCGAGCACCGGCACATCGCCCACCAGCTCCAGTTGGAACAGGCGATGCCGCCCCGGAGGCCGTGGGGCGATCAGGAACTCCAACAAGATAACCATCGGCTCATCTGTGGTAAGCTGCCCCAGATGAAAGCCCCCTTCCCGCTCCTGCAAGCGGGCAATGTACGGCGAAACGCGAAACGAATCCTTGAGGCTGATGCCCTCGCCCAAGGTCAAAGTGTATCTCAGTTCACGGGCAAATACGTTGACCAAGCTGTGGACTTTGTCGCGAAAGAAACTGGTCACTTTGGCGGCGGAATCAATGTAAGCCGATGTGCCTCCGCTGCGCTGCGCAATCTCGTCCAGCAATTTATCGTTCCAGTCCTGACCGATGCCCATGGTGCTGATGCCGATCTGATGCCGGCTGGCCCGGTCCGCCGCTAAAAGGCACTTATCCTCATCACCGTAGGTCTGGCCGTCGGTCAGCAAGATGAGATGATTGACCGTGTCTGAACCGCGTGCCCGTTCCAACTCGCGCAGGCCCGCCTGTAGACCCTGGAAAATCTCCGTGCCGCCAGAGCTGCGGATGGCACTCACCTGCGCTTTGACCCGGGCGCGGTCTACCAGGCGCTCGCCGGAAAGCACTACCTCGGCGCGGTCGCTGAAAGTGACCAGGGACAAAATATCATCGTCGTCCAGGTAGTCAATGATGTAGTGGGTGGCCTCTTTCACCCTTTGCAGGCGCAAGCCCTGCATGGACGTGCTGCGATCCAATACCAGGCACAGATTCAAGGGCAGTCTTCTGACCTCGATATGAGGGCTGGGGGTTATCTCCAGCAAGGCATAGAGGGCCTGATCCTCATCCAGGCAAGAAAGATTACTGTGGCTCAGCACGACCTGCAAATTGATCGCCGGTTCGCCGGCCAGGTCCTCCTGTGCCCGCCAGCGATCATAGGCCGCTCGCTTCTTGGGATCGCTGAGGACTTCGTAGGCCTCTTGCAGACGCTGCAACTGCTCTGGTGCGCCCCCCTCGGCAACCTCCGGCTGCAAGCTATCGCGCAGAGCACGATACGCTTCCTCAATCTCCTGGTCCTTGGCCGACTTACCAATCCCAAGAACAGCATAATAGTCTGCCTCTGATGTCATGGCCTACTCTCCCATGCTGTGCCTGTGAGAATTATCTAAGAGGCAATGAAGACCTGACTCAGCACCGGCCTGAAGAGCCGGTGCTCCACCTGTTCACGGCGGTAGATCGCACTGGCCTGAAGAGCCGGTGCTGGATAGGTATCGCACCATCTTAACTGCGAATGGCGACCAATACGGCAGTGATGTTATCCTCGCCACCGCGATCATTGGCCATCTGAATCAACTTTTGACAGGCTGCCTGGGGGGAAGGAGCGCTGTTTATGACCTCTACGATTTCTGCCTCCGGTACCACTGACCATAACCCATCGCTGCACAGCAACAAATAACTGCTCCCAGGCATAGATTGCAGATAAGTATCCACTTCCAAAGTGCCCGCCTGACCGACAGCCCGGTAGAGGACATTGCGCTGCGGGTGAGTCAAGGCTTCCTCGGCTGATATTTGACCCAGCTCAATCAAGCGATCTACCAGCGAATGGTCCCGGGTGATGCGCCGGATGTTGGCGCGATTGATCAAATAAGCGCGACTATCGCCCACGTGAGCGATGTAAGCGTTTGCCCCCAACAGCAGAGCACAAGTCACCGTCGTTCCCGCTTCCGGCACAGCCTCGTGCACGGCAGCATTGGCCGTGGTGATGGCTTCAACCAGCGCTTCGTTGATGGGCCACTGTCCGGCATCCTGAGCCTCGCCCATCAAAAATGGCAGGTACACCTCACGCACAATCCAATCGGCCACGACCCGCGTGGTCAGGGAACTGGCGAGTTGCCCCCCTTTGTGCCCACCCATGCCATCAGCCACTATGAACAAGCCAAAAGGTAGAGACTCGTCGTCCTGCAAGATGGTGGACTCCAAGGTGAACAGCGCATCTTCATTGCGCCCGCGAACCTTGCCCACATGGCTGGCCCGGCCAACGGAAAAAGACACGCCCTTCCCTACGCTGGTCTCCTCTAGGGGAGGGATGACCTCTCCTGCGGGTTGCTTTTTCCGTCGGCCGAACAGCCTTTGCAGAACACCCATAGCACTTCTCCCCTCAAACTCGATTACATGATCCGGTCAGGCGAATCCCGCACAAATTAAGCCGGCAAAGCATAGATTCGGTGATCGGTTGAACCAATATAGACTACGCCATCCACCACAGCCGGGGATGAGACAACCATGCCTTCCGTCTTGTACCGCCAACGCAGTTCCCCGCTGCGCGCATCCAGGCTGTATAGATGACCATCTACAGAACCGAAGTACACAGCGCCCTCAAAAAGAGCCGGCGAGGACACCACCTGATCTTCAGTGGCATACTTCCACGTCACGCGCCCCGTGCGCAAGTCCACGGCGTACATGTGACCGTCCGCCGAACCGACGAAGGCCAGCCCCAACTCGGCATCCACAGCCGGAGTGGAGATCACGTAGCCATTGGTGCGATAGCGCCAGACCGCCCAGCCGGAGCTGGCATCCAGAGCGTACAAATTCCAATCCATAGAGCCGATGAGCACTAAGCCCTCGAAAAAGGTAGGCGAAGAAAGCACAGCGCGGTTAGTGCGGAACTTCCATTTGACGCTGCCGTCCTGGATATTCAGGGCATACACATAATGGTCTTCGGAACCAACATAGATAACCTCATCAACAATGGTCGGGGAGGAACGAACAGGCCCCACTGCCTCGAACTTCCAGACCACACGCCCACTGCGAGCACTCACATTGTACACATGGCGATCATCCGAGCCGAAGAAGACGTGCTCCATGGCCACCCGCGGAGAGGAACGAACGCGGCCTTGCGTGGGACAAGTCCAGGCAATGCGTCCGTTGTGGATAAAAACCGCGTATAACAGCCTGTCCTCCGAGCCAACGATGACCAAATCCCGCCACACACAAGGCGAAGAAGCGATCCCGCCTTCGGTGGGATATTTCCACACCAACTCACCGGTCTTAGCATCCAGGGCCCAGAGGTTGTTGTCGTAAGAGCCAATGTAGAGCACACCGTCCACCACGGTGGGGGAGGAACGCACCTCATCCTCGCACTGGAAAGTCCAAAGGGGTTGAACTCCGCCCGCCTCGCCCCCTACTTCCAAAGCAATAGTTGGCGGCGTTTCCGCTGCGCCCTGGGCCTCAGGGGTCAGAAGCATGAGCGCCTGCTTCATCTCCCTGGCGGAAGCAAAGCGCTTATCCACGTCGTACTCCAAAGCGCGCATGACAATGGCTTCGAGGCCGGGAGAAACCTGTGGATTGAGCGAGCGAATGGGGCGTTCATGGAAAGAGAACGGGGGTTCCAGGCGCGGGTCACGTTTGGTCAACAAATGGTGCATGGTCGCCCCCAGAGCATAAAGGTCACCCCGGGGCTCCGCCGCACCGCGATATTGCTCCGGCGGCGAGTACCCCTCGGTGCCGATCATCGTCCCTTTCTGCCCCGACTGGAAGACCTTGGCTATGCCAAAGTCCACCAGCATGATGCGTCCATGCTTGTCCAGCATGATGTTAGAGGGCTTAATGTCGCGGTAAATAATAGGGGGATCAAAACTGTGCAGATAATCCAGCACATCACAGATTTGAATGGCCCACTCGATCACCCTCCGCTCGGGAAGCATATCCAGTTGCTCATTCAGCACCGTTTCCAGGTCCTGTCCCTCGATGAACTCCATGACCAGGTAGCTGCGATTGTCCTCGCTGAAGTAGTCAAAAATCTTGGGGATGGCCGGGTGGCTTAGCGTGGCCAGGATATTCGCTTCCCGCTCGAAGTTGCGGACCGCCAAATCCCGCAGATGAGGGTCAGGGGCACTGTTGACCATTTCCTTGACCGCACACACCTTGGTCACATTGGAGAAGCGGAGGTCGCGGGCCTGATAGACCACACTCATCCCCCCGATGGCCAGCACTCTGATGATTTCGTAGCGCCCCTGCAGCAGCGCGCCCTTGCTCAGAGTGACTTCATCCTGCTGTTGTTGCTTCACAAGTCGTCGAGTGCCTTGAGTTACCATGGTGACCTTCCAACTGATGAAGAAGAGGATACATCGCTCCCACCGCTGTCGGTCATATTATAGCGTGGAACATCAATATGCGCAATCGCCCATCCGTACTAAGGCACACCGCCCAACTGTGAGGGCTTCCGACAACCAACGGCAGGAGAGGCGCGGTCCAACGTTGAATCGGCAGTGTGTCTCTCCCGTACTATGTCTATTATAGCATCATCTGCGCTCT
>JACIWR010000300.1 GCA_014360845.1 Anaerolineae bacterium | reverse complement strand
GCAACCTGACCAATGTAGCCGAGCTGCGGACTTTCGTTGACCATTTCGGGAATACCAGCCCGTTTCTCTATAGCGCCTTCAGCCGCTTTTTCAATGATGACTTGCGGGCTTTCTTCGCCGCGCGGGGAGTGCCCACCGTGGTCGAAAGGGGCGGGCGAGTCTTTCCCGCCAGCGGTGACGCTCACCAGGTCGCCGACGCGCTGTGTGACGAGCTGTACCGTCTGGGGGTCCACGTGCGCTTACAGACGCCCGTAAGCGAGTTGCGGTTAGACCAGGGACACGTGCGGGGTGTGAGTACCACCCTGGGCGAGGAAATCGTCGGTGGCGCGGTGATCGTGGCCACCGGTGGGGCCTCGTATCCGCGTACCGGTTCCAGCGGCGACGGCTATCGTCTAGCGGAGAGCGTAGGCCATCGAGTGATCCCTGTCCGCCCTGCGCTGGTTCCCCTGGTGACCGAGGGCGACCTGGCCGCCCGCTTACAGGGACTCAGCCTGCGTAACGTGGAGGTCCGCCTGCTGCTGGATGGCCGCGAGATTGGCCGTCAGTTCGGGGAGATGCTCTTTACTCACTACGGGGTTTCTGGCCCCATTATCCTCACCCTCAGCGGACAGGCGGTGGACACCCTGGGACAGGGGCGTCTGGAGTTGAGCATTAACCTGAAGCCGGCCCTCTCGGCGGAGCAATTGGACAGGCGTTTACTCCGCGATTTAGACCGCCATGGCAAGCGCACTTTTCGCGCTATTCTCAAAGGACTGCTGCCGCGCAAATTGATTGACCCCTTTGCTGCTTTGGTCGGCATCGCCGGCGATAAGCCCGCCCATCAGATTACCGCCGCAGAGCGGGGCCGGGTCTGCGCCTTGCTTCAGGACCTGCGCTTGCTCGTCGTTGGTCATCGCCCCTTGAGCGAGGCGATTATCACCGCCGGTGGCGTGGACACGCGCGAGGTGGACCCACGGACCATGGAATCGCGGCTGGTAAGCGGCTTGTACTTCTGCGGTGAGGTGTTGGACATTCAGGCGGATACGGGGGGATACAATCTGCAGGCTGCTTTCTCCACCGGCTGGTTGGCGGGGGAGTCGGCGGCACAGGCGGTACTGTCTGGGCAGTGAGGGCGACCGGACTTCGTCTGCCCCAGCAATACCTTTCGACGAGGCAACAGTTGAACACTGAAGTTCTTATGGGAGAAAGGCATATTCGTCCCGGCCTGCGCACTTTCGTGCTCAGTCTGGTCCAGTGGCGGCCCAGGACCGGGTTGTGGGCCTTGCTGGTTATCCTGCTGATCAGCAGCGTGCTCACCGTGGGCTATATGCGTACCGGCGAACCGGTCACGGTGGTGGTTAACGGCTTACCTCGTGAGGTGTATACGCATCAAACCACGGTGGAGGGCTTGCTGCGTGAGATGGGTATCGTGCTCCGGCCTGAGGATGTTGTCCATCCTGCGCCGGAGGCGGAATTGCAAGCCGGGCAGGTCGTGGTGGTGCGTCAGGCGCAAACGGTGCACATCGAAGCCGACGGGCGCGAGATCGCTCTGCGTACTCACGAGCCATCGGTGGCCGCGATTTTACAACAGGCAGGGGTGAGCGTCGGCGTCCATGATCAGGTTTTAGTGGACGGCCAGGAGGTCGCTCTGCTCCCTGCGGCTGAAGCTGATAAGGAGGCTTTGTTAACTTCGTCGCCATCACGGACTGTCAGCGGGCGGGGGGCGGAGGCTTCGGCGCGGCCCTCGCGGACGTCCGGCGAGATCCCGCTGCGCATTGTGGTGCGTCGCGCCAAGCCGGTATACCTGGACGACGATGGGGTGGCCTCCATGCTCTATACCACTATGTCCACGGTGGGGGAGGCGCTGCGGGCCGAAGGTATCACCCTGTATTTAGGGGATGAAGTACATCCCAGTCTGGGTAGTCGCGTGTCCAGTGGGATGCGCATCTACATCCGGCGGGCCAGGCCCGTGGAGATAACGGTGGATGGGCGCACCATTAAGAGCCGCACTCGTCGCCAGACCGTCGGTGAGGTGCTGGCCGAGCAGGGTATCGCTCTGGTGGGGAACGATTACGTCGAGCCGTCGCCGAACACTCCCGTCACCGATGACATGCAAATCCGCGTGGTGCGTGTGCAGGAGAAGACGGTCATCGAGCAGGAGCCCATTCCTTTTGAGACGGCCTGGCAACCGGACCCTGCCATGGAACTGGATCAGCGGCGGTTGGTGCAAGAAGGGGCAAACGGGGTCAATCGGCGGCGCTGGCGAGTGGTTTACCATGATGGGCGCGAAGTAAGCCGCGATTTGGAGGACGAGTGGGTAGCGGTAGAGCCGACGACCAAGGTCATCGCTTACGGCACTAAGATCATCATCCGCGAACTGGAAACCCCCGATGGTACGTTCCAATACTGGCGCAAGATCCGCATGCTGGCCACGTCGTACACCGAGGCCACCTGTGGTAAGGACCCCGACCATCCCTATTACGGCATCACTTATCTGGGATGGAAGATGCGCCACGGCATCGTGGCCGTGGACCCGCGGGTGATCAATCTGCGCTCTAAGGTGTACGTCTTCGGTTACGGTGAAGGAGTGGCCGCCGACACTGGTGGGGCCATCAAAGGGCATCGTATTGATTTGGGATACGACGTGGACAACTTCATGTCCTGGTATCGCTGGGTGGATGTATACGTCCTGACTCCTGTGCCTCCCGCCAACCGCATTAACTGGATTTTGCCCAACTGGCCACGAGAGCGCAGGTGAGGGCGCGTACACCGAGCGCGTGGGGAGCAGGCATGGTGGGCGCTGAACCAAGTCACGTCGGGCATCAGCACACAGTCCGTCAGTTGCTGCGGGCTTATGGACTGCGGCCCAGGCGAGAGTTGGGCCAAAATTTTCTGGAGGACCCGGCCATACTACGGCGCATCGTAGACGCTGCCGAGTTAACTACTGATGACCTGGTGTTGGAGGTGGGGCCGGGCCTGGGCACTTTGACCCGCCCTTTGGCAGCCCAGGCAGGGCGGGTGGTGGCCGTGGAGTTGGACCAGCAACTGGTGAGCATTCTGCGCCAGGAGCTGGCCGATTGCCTCAACGTGGAGATCGTACATGGCGACATTCTGGCCCTCGACCCCGCTACTTTGCTCCCGGAGTGGCCTGGTGAGTACAAGGTGGTGGCCAATCTGCCTTATTACATCACCTCGGCTGTGCTGCGTCACCTGCTGGAGAGCCCCCTGCGCCCCCGGCTGATGGTGCTCACCTTGCAATTGGAGGTCGCTCGCCGCCTGGTGGCCGGGCCGGGGGAGATGAGCCTGTTGGCGGTGAGCGTGCAGTTCTACGGAAAACCGCGCATCGTGACCCGTATCTCGGCAGGGTCTTTTTACCCCTCGCCTCAGGTGGACTCGGCCGTGGTGCGCATTGACGTTTACGAGCGCCCCCCTGTGCCGGTGGATGACGCGGATAGCTTTTTCCGCGTGGTGCAGGCCGGGTTCGCTCAGCGGCGCAAACAACTGCGCAATGCTCTCGCGCACGGGTTGAGGCGTCCCGTGGGAGAAGTAGTTGCCGCTCTGGAGCGCGCCGGAATTGATCCCCGGCGTCGGGCGGAGACGTTGAGCCTGATGGAGTGGGCCGCCTTGTGGCGGGAACTCGCTGCCGTCGGGTAGGGGGTGTTTTTGCTGTCAGACCCCTTTCTGGCAAATGTCAAGGTGCAGCAGTTTGGCTGTGCTATACTCAGAAGCAGTAGGTGAAGTGTCGGAGCGCAGCGTAGTCAAGGAAGCACGGGGTTAGACCTCGGCCTGGCACACTTTCAGGTGCGACGCAATTCGTCGCCCTACTCCGACCTTCTCAGTTCCTGTCTGCGCTTGTCATACTGAGCAGATGTTCTCAGTCTTATCGAGGAGTTACTCAGCTCACAGCTTGCTGGGGGTGTAGAAGGAGGTGGTTGCGTCATTAAAAACCGGTTGAGTGATGGGAGTAGACCTCTCAGGGCTGGACTGAGTAGGGCGGGGCCATGCCCCGCCGCATCCGCGTTGGGCCACGGGCCCGACCTACTTGGGGCGGCTTGTAGCTGAACTTAACTGCACAGGTCGAAAATGTTACTGATTTATGGAGAAAGGAACTGAACGATGAAAAAACTAGCTTTACCTATCTCGTTGCTGCTCGTGCTGACCCTCTTTACTCTGGCGTGCAATGTCGGCGGTCTCTTGGGCGGTGGTGAAAAACCTGAGGCTACGCAGCCACCCACCGGTGAGGAGCCCGCAGCGACTGCCGTTCCCTCAGGTGAAGAGCCTGAGGCCACTGCTGTTCCCTCAGGTGAGGAACCCACAGCCGAACCGGTTGAGCCTGCAGGAGAGATCACCTATACCTCGGTGGAAGAGCTGGATTGGATCACCAGTTACCGTGCTCGCTTGCTCATGAGCTGGAACACGCTGGATGAGCCTAAGGAAGAGAGCACCATCGAGTTGATGTGGGAGTTCGTGAAAGAGCCCCCGGCCCAGCATTTCATCTTGAGCAGTACCGGCACCTCAGAAGAAGACTTCGGCAACATTGAGGTCATCCAGATCGGTGATACAGCCTGGATGATGATGGGCGAAGAAGGCGGCTGGATGCAGACCTCCGCTGATGAATCGGAATCCTTCTTTGAGCAAGGTCTCTTCGACTTCGAGGAGGGCCTCCTGGACGAGATTGGCGGCGCGAACTATGTCGGTGATGAGACGGTGAACGGTATCCCCTGCCGCCACTATGCCTTTGATGAGACGAGCCTGTTGATGGAAGCTGAGATGGAAACAGGCGATCTGGAAAAGGCCAGTGGTGAGATATGGATCTCGGCAGAGGAAGGGTTTACCGTCAAGTACATAATTGATGCAGAGGGAAAAGGCTTGATGGGCGAGGATGCGGAGCGCCCGGAGCACCTCTACATGGAATATGAGGTTCACGACATCAATGCCGACATCGTCATCGAGCCCCCGTCAGGCGCGGAGACCGGTTTGCCGGAGGATATTCCTCTCATGTCCGATGCCCAGGTGGACATGGCCATGGAAGGGTTCATTGTCTACTCCACCGCCAGCTCGGTTGAGGATGTGGTGGCTTTCTACCAGGAGCAGATGCCGGCCAACGGCTGGACTGAGAACACCGACTCTGCCTATTCCATGGGCGACATGGCCGGTTTGGAATTCAGCAAAGAGGGTCGTACGGCCAGCTTTATGATTACCTACGACTCGGAGAACGATAAAACCAGTGTGATGATTACTACCGAGTAGCATCGCTGTTCTCCCCCAAAAGAGCTCTCGTGAAAACGAGGGCTCTTTTTCTTTGGTGTTTTCCCGCGACTGCGAGGAGATCCTCGCTCGCTGGCTTCCGTTGTTGTCTTGTGTTGTCTCGCGGAGTACAACTCCGCGAGAACATAGTCTTGTGATGTCCCGCAGTGCAACTGCGGGACAGGCCCTCCGCTCGCAGAGTGCAACTCGGCGAGATCAGCTCGGACAGCATCATCGTAGGGCGGGTTGGGCTCGGCTGAGCCGGGCAATCAGTGAGCTACAAGGATTCTCTCATGTAGCGATTCTGCTCTATTGGTCTAAGGCAGAGAGCCCTACCCGCTGCCTCGGACGGCATGTGGCGCGGACAGGCTGGAAAGCCTGTCCTACGG